>JAZQJR010000031.1:0-17009 GCA_045541715.1 Acutalibacteraceae bacterium | reverse complement strand
GAGACCGTTCTTCCGTTGACGTTGGTGAGATGCTATCCGATCGGCGTCATCAAGATGGTCGACGGCGGCGAGAACGATGAGAAAATTATCGCGATTCCCTACGCCGACCCCGTCTACAACGGCTACAAGGATATCAGCGAGTTGCCGAAGCATATCTTCGACGAGATGAGCCACTTTTTCACCGTCTATAAGGACCTCGAGGGCAAGAAAACGAGCATCGAGGCCGTTGAGGGCGCGGCTGTCGCTCGGGATATCATCGAGAAGTGCATCGACGCCTATGGCAAAAAGTTCGGCGGGAAGTAGATAACGATCGCAGTCTGATCGCACGCCTGGGCGCCGCGAGGCGCCGAAGGCCCTTCGGGCCTCGGCCAGCCAAGAGCTCAACAAAGTTGAACTCTTGGCCACAAAGAAAATATTATTTTCTTTGGCCTCGCGGCTGGGGCTGGTGGCTAGAAAATTACTTTCCAAAAGAGGGTTCCATAGGGTTAATTTTTTATTAGTAAAAGGCATTTCACAAGTTCGAAATGCCTTTTTTGCTGCACTTTTTTGATTTTATAACTTAACCCTGAATGACGCTCTGGCCTAGAATAATCGGGTCGTATTGGTTGACGGCGTTGTAGTTGATTTGTATATTCATGCCGTTTATTACGCTGTGTATTTTCTCGTCGAACTCGTCGGCCTTCATCTCGTAGAGAATCTTTTCGCGCTCGGTGTCGTTGTTGAGGTCGGGCACGGTGAGGGTCTCGCCAGCGGCGCTCTTGTAGAGGAACAGGTACAGCTCGTTGAACTTGATGTGCGTCGCCTTACCGGTACCGAGGTCCTTCACGGCGTCGATGATTTCTTGCGGGAAGGTGGTCGAGGTCATGTTGATGACTTGCTCAACCAGCGGGTCGTGCTCGCCCTCGACTTTGTCGTTCGTCTTGATGAGGTCGCGAATTTGGTCGATGGTCTTCGTGCCGTTGTTAATCGCATCAACGTACTCGCGGAGCTGCTTCTCGATGTCCTCGGCCGTTTCGATCTTTTTCTCCTCTTTGTTTTCGGCGTTCTCCTCGCCGCTCTCGCTAGTCTCAGCCTCGGTCGTCGGCATCTTCGAGTAGAACTTCAACGCGATGTAGTTCTCTTTGTAGTAGGTTGTAATTTCCTCGTCGGAGACCGCGCTAGAGCCATCTTTGCCGTAAAGTGCCATGAAAATCTTCTCACGCTTAGCGTTCAACAACGAGTAGGCTTGGTGGAAGGTCTCCTTGTTTATGCCGAAGTTTTTCTCGTACATGTTGCCCGCGGAGTTCCAAATTTGTTCGGTCGACTCATCCGCCTTCTTGAGCTCTTCCTCGGTCAACTCAAGGCCCATATCCTTGAACATTTTCTCTATCGCGAGCTTTTCTTTGCAGGTCTCCAGTGTTGTGTCCACAATCCAGCTCGGCGCGCTCTTATCCTCGATGGTCTCTTGACTTAAGTCCGTCGTCGAAATGCCTTGCTCTGCCAACTTGTTGTGCGCCGCTTGGTACGAGTCCATCAAATAGTACACGTATTCGCCCGTCGAGATGCTCTCGCCCTCCGACTTGACCGCCCACGACCTATCCGCGCAGGAGCATCCCGTCAGAAAGACAAAAAATGTGCCTAGAGTCAGCGCTGTGAGTGCCTTTTTTACAGTTTTCATCTTTTTACCTCCGGTTTTGTGCGAAAATTTTGCTCGCGGCCGGGCGCAGCCCGAAAAATTTTTATTAAAAATTTTTCTGTCGGAACGACATGAAATGTCGTTTCGACGCACGGGACAAGCCGAATGACTTGTTCCGTGGGGCTGCGCCCCCGCGCTGAGCCAAAAGTTTTCGCAAAATAAATTCTTTATTTTCGATTATACACACTTTTATAGAGCGTGTCCACAAAAAGTTAACTCAAAGACAAAATTTCTTTTAAGTTGCCGATGATAGGCAGAGCGGGGTCGATTTTAAGGGAAACGTGGGGTTTAGGGGCGGACTTAATGGTGATGCGGCTGCCCATAGTTTTGATGAATTTCTCGAGCAGCTTTTCGTTGAGGGTGTTAGCGAAGAGGAGGAAATTATTATTTTGCTGACGGATCTCGTAGATGCCGAGGGTGGCGGCGGTGCTGCGGATAAGGGCGATGTCGACGAGGCTGATGACGCTTTCTGGGGGCTCGCCGAAGCGATCTATGAGCTCATCCACCACGTCGAGGGCGTCGTCCTTGGAGCGGATATCGGAGATGCGGCGGTAGACGTCGAGGCGCTGATTGACGTTCGAGATGTACCGATCGGGGATGTGCGCGCTGACATGGACATCGACGAGGCAGTCCACCTCGAGGGTTTCGGGCGCAAGGCCTTTTTCCTCGCGGACGGCGTTACCGAGCAGCTTGATGTACATATCGTAGCCGACGTCGGCCAGGTGGCCATGCTGCTCGCCGCCGAGGATATTTCCGGCGCCGCGGAGTTCGAGGTCGCGCATGGCAATCTTGAAGCCGGAGCCGAACTCGGAGAATTCCTTGATGGCGGGGAGGCGTTTTTGGGAGATTTCGCTCAGGGACTTGCTGCGCTTGTAGGTGAGGTAGGCGAAGGCCCGGCGCGCGGAGCGGCCGACTCGGCCGCGGATTTGGTGGAGTTGCGAGAGGCCGAGGTGATCGGCGTTCTCGATGATGAGCGTGTTGACGTTCGCGATGTCGATGCCGGTTTCGATGATAGTGGTGCAGACGAGGATGTCGATTTCGTGGTCGATGACTTTTTGCCAGACGCTCGAGAGTTCCTGTTCGGACATTTTTCCGTGCGCATAGGCAACCTTTGCTTCGGGAATTTGCAATTGTATCGAGGCGGCTTTTTGTGAAATAGTACCAGTGTTATTGTGCATATAGTAAACTTGCCCACCGCGTCGAAGCTCCCGTCGAATGGCCTCGTTGATGATGGTTTGGTCGTGCTCGAGGACGTACGTTTGCACGGGCACGCGATTTTGCGGCGCCTCCTCGAGGGACGACATGTCACGGATGCCGGACATTGCCATGTTCAGCGTGCGCGGGATGGGCGTTGCCGAAAGCGTCAATATGTCGACATTTTTTGCCAATTCCTTGAAGCGTTCCTTCTGCTTTACTCCAAAACGTTGCTCTTCATCGACGATGACCAGACCCAAGTCGCGAAATTGTACGTCATTTTGCACAAGACGATGCGTCCCGATTATGATATCAACTTCGCCTTTTTTGAGTCGCTTGAGGATGGCCTCTTGTTGCCTGGGCGTGCGAAAGCGCGATAGCAACTCGATGCGGATCGGGAAGGCCTCGAAGCGCTTGAGGACGGTCTGAAAGTGCTGCCACGCGAGGATGGTCGTTGGCACAAGGATGGCGCACTGCTTGGAGTCGCAAACACACTTGAAGGCCGCTCGCAGTGCCACTTCGGTCTTCCCGAATCCGACGTCGCCGCACAAAAGCCTGTCCATCGGCGCCACGCGCTGCATGTCGGCCTTTATCTCGTCGATGCACCGCAGCTGGTCGGGCGTCTCCTCGAATTCGAATTGCGCCTCGAAGTCGCGCTGCAGCTCGTTGTCCTCGGCGAACGCGTGCCCCGGCGCCTTCATGCGCTCCGAGTACAGCTTGATGAGCTCTTTCGCCATGTCTTGCGTGGCCTTTTTTACGCGCGCTTTGGATTTTTGCCACTCACTCGAGCCCAGTTTGTTCAGCTTTACGCGAGTCTCCGCGCCCGGCCCGATGTATTTGTCGACCAAATCGAGCTGCGTGACCGGCACGTACAGGGTGTCGCCCTTCGCATACGCGATTTTGAGGTAGTCTTTTTGCGTGCCCTGCGTGTCGATTTTGTGAATACCCTTAAAAATGCCGATTCCGTGCAGGCTATGCACGACGTAGTCTCCGACGTTGAGGTCGGAGATGCTATAAATATTTTTCTTCTGTTTTTTCTTTTTTAGAAAGTTTTTCGTCGTTTTGTCATGTAGGTTACAAGTAATGAGCGAAAAATTTATATCGGGATATTCGAAGCCCTCCGAGAGATTTCCGGTGGTTGCATATTTTTTACCGAGCGTTATTTTTGTCAAATTTTCTTCAAAACGTATATTTTGCGAAAGTTCGCTCAGGTCGTCTGCAATGCGCTTTGCGCTGTCTTGCCCTCCAGCGAGGATTACTACAGTTTGGTCTTTGTCTGTTGTGGATAAATCTTCGCTTAATTGAGAGATATTTCCATTACAAGGCGAGATAGTTCTGGCGTTCAATGAGAACTTTTGCGTAGTTTTCGTGAAATAATCTTGTGTTAAAAACTGATCTAGATAGACGGTGGTTCGCTTGGAAAGTTCCCTCAAAATGGCGGTCTTATCGAGGAAAAACGAACCGAGCTCTTTGAAAAGGATGCCTCGTTCTAGATAAAATGTCAGGTCTTCTTGCCACTGTGTCTCGAAAGTTTTTATCTGCGCATCGAGTTGAGCTTGCTCGGATAAAAATATGATGGTATCTTTGGGCAAATAGCCAAACAAAGTGCCGGGCGTATCATAGATAAGATTTATAAATTTGTCTCTCGAGCCGAGACTACCGGTATTTTTTAAAGTTTCAAGCTCTTTTGTTAAAACATCCAAGGCTTTTGTAGCGTGGTTCTTTTTTGACAAATTTTCGATCATTTTTTGAATCCGGCTAGCGACAATTTCTCGATCTTCAATGAGAAATTCCCGCGAAGGCGCAATGGTTACGGCTTCAACGGACTTTGTGCGCCTCTGTGTGGTTACGTCAAAAAAGCTGATGGAGTCGATTATATCGCCGAAAAACTCAATTCGTGCTGGTTGAGCATGGTTTGTAATAAATAAATCTAAAATTCCTCCGCGTATAGAAAATTGCCCAGGGCCTTCAACTTGATCAAATCGCTCATAGCCGCATTGCGCAAGCTTTTTTGTAAGGCTTTTCAAAGAAATCGTATCATTAACTGCAAGGTTAAAGCTATTTGACAAGAAAGTCCCTTTTGGAACCGTCGGCTGGAGGAGAGCAGTTATTGTAGCGATAGTGATGTCGATTTTGCCGGTTGAAAGTTGACCTAATGCAAAAAGTCTTTGGTGCTCTATCTTAGTAGATTGACTGTCAATATTGTAAAAATTGAGTTCTCTAGAAGGGTAAAGCGCAGCATAGCTGCCCATAGCAGAAAGATCTTTTATTAGGTTTTGTGCAATGTTTTCACTTGGTACAATAATTAATGCAGGTTGATTTTGTTTGCGGGTGGCAGAGTGCACAAAATGTGCTTTGTGGATACTTGATAGCCCAGATATACCAACTGTATTTTTATTGACGAATATTTCTTTTAGAATGTTTTGATAGTTGGACGATAAAGTAAAAATACTTTCTAAAAACTTCATTTTACAGCCTCGCTAGGAGTTGAAGTTATTCATCGCTTCGTCAATTTTATTTTCAACAATTAACGAAAGGGCGTTGTGTACTTTTTGCGAGGCAATATCTACTTGTTGGCGTTCTGTCGAGCTAAACTCGGAGGTAACCCAATCAGCAAGATTCCACTTGTCTGGCTTCGCGCCAACGCCTATTTTTATCCTCGTAAATTGATCACTGCCGACTTTGCTGATAATATCCTTTAGGCCGTTATGGCCACCAGCGCTGCCTTTTCTTTTGATTCTCAATTTGCCGACAGGAAGTGCGATGTCGTCTACGATGATGATAAAATTTTCGATGTTGATTTTATAGAAGTTGACTATTTGCACAATAGCGTCTCCGCTTAGGTTCATGTAAGTCTGCGGTTTTACCAGTAAGATGCGCTTATTTTCCAGCGTTGTTTCATATACTTCTGAGCTGAACTTTATTTTTTTAGAGTGGATATTTCTTTCGTTTATCATGTGGTCAACCGCGATGAATCCCGCATTATGTCTAGTGTTTTTATATTTTTTGCCTGGGTTACCGAGACCGACAACAACATAATCTATTTTTTGTTTAATATTTGATTTTTTAAAAAATTTAAACATGCAAATGCCTCTTTCTTTTACTAAATGACTAAATGGTGGGGCATAATGATACCCCACCGTCTTAATTTTTGCTTTGTATGCCTTCGTCTAATTGAACATGGGAGAAACTGGCGTTTCTTCATAGATTCGTTCAATAGCCTCCGCAAAAAGCGATGAAACTGACAATATACAGAACTTATCGATGAATTTTTCTGGCGGAATTGGAACCGTGTCAAGAAGATAGAGTTCGTCAATATGACTAGTTTTTATGCGATCGATGGCTGGACCGGACAAAACTGCGTGCGTGGCACAGGCAAAAACCGCGCTAGCACCGCCTTTTTCGACGACCGCTGCAGCAGCGTTACAGAGGGTGCCGGCCGTGTCGATCATGTCGTCCACGAGGATGACTTTCTTGCCGCGCACGTCACCGATAATGTTCATGACCTCGGAAACATTCGCCTTTTGACGGCGTTTATCAATGATCGCAATCGGCAAAGACAGCTTCGAGGCAAACGCGCGAACCCTAGTGACAGAGCCCAAATCAGGCGAAACAACCACATAATCATCCGGATTAGATTTGATTTTGTTCCTCAAAAATGAGGCCAACAGCGGAGTGCCGACTAAGTTGTCGACAGGAATGTCAAAAAAGCCTTGAATCTGCGGTGTATGAAGGTCCATTGTGAGTACGCGGTCGGCGCCTGCCGTTGTGATTAAATCCGCGACGAGTTTAGCCGAAATGGGGTCTCTGGCGCGCGCTTTTCGGTCTTGACGAGCGTATCCAAAATATGGAATAACAGCGGTAATTCTGGCTGCCGATGCCCGTTTCATCGCGTCGATCATGATCAAAAGTTCCATGACATTTTTATTCACGGGGTTGCACGTCGACTGGATGATGAAGCAATCGGAGCCGCGTACAGATTCGCCCAGTGAGACAGAAATTTCTCCGTCGCTAAAGGTGGAAACTTCGGCCTTGCCAAGTGGCAACTGGAGTGCTTTTGCGATGTTTTGTGCGACGCCTAAGTTTGAGTTTCCTGCGAAAATTTTAATGTCCTTGCCGTGAAAGTTCATATTATTCTCCTCGCAATTTTTTAGTCCAGAATTTTTACAGTCAGTAATATTTCAGTGTGTTTACACAAATTTGTTGCTTTTTATAACGGAAAATGGCCGAATGTTTGTATCACCTAAAAGCCTCGAGTTAACGCAGTGCGAAGCGGTTATCGTCAGATTGTTACCTATTATACAATTGTCTATTTGTGCATTTGGCCCAATTGTGCAGTTTGTGCCGATGACTGTCTCGCCTTTGATGATCGTGCCAGGGAGAATGCAGGTGCCTTGCCCGATTTTCGCGGTGTCGGTGACGATGATGCCGTCCGCGCACGGGATGTCGACGCCGTTGCTCATCAGCTCGCTCAAAATGTGGTCTCTCGCAATTTTGTTAAGTTCGCTGAGCTGCTTCGGGCTATTGGCGCCAAGCACGGTTTTTTCGGATTCCGAAATATACGCGTTGACGTTTAGCCCCATCTCCAAGAGTAACTTAATCGCATCTGGCAGGTAAAACTCACCCTGAGCATTGTCGTTTTTTATGTCGCTTAAGACTTGCAAAAGCGCTTGAATGTTGAACCAATAGGCGCCAGAGTTGACTTCGTCGATTTTTTGCGTTTGTTCGTCGGCATCTTTTTGCTCGATGATCGCCGCGAGCGTGCCGGTATGGTTATCTCGTACGATGCGGCCATAGCCGAAGGGATTTTTAATTTTCGCGGAAATTACCGTGGCTGCGTTGTTCTGCTTTTTGTGCAAGTTGTATGCGTTTGTTATGGTTTTTTTGTCAATGAACGGCGAGTCCCCGTTGAGAACCAGGACGTTTTTGTCAATGTTCTCTAAAAGAAATTCTTTTGCTGTCAAAACCGCGTGGGCAGTACCTTTTTGCTCATTTTGAAGCACAGTTTTATACGAGGTTTGGAGCGTGTTCAAGTAGTCGATAACAACCTCGCTTTTGTAGCCGGTCACGATGCAGACGGACGTAATTTCCGCGAGGTTTAGGGCGTTCAAGACCCACTTTAGCATCGGTCGAAAGAGAACTTTCGAGAGAACTTTCGGCATATTCGACTTCATGCGCGTGCCCGCCCCGGCCGCCAGCACGACGGCGCAAGTATTCGTCATGCGATTCCTCCTCAAGATAGTGTGCGCAGTATAATTATCGCACAAACGGAAATTTTTTCAAGATATCCGCGTGTTTTTTCTCAGAATATGGAGTATTTTTCATTTTGTACCAAAGTTTTAGCGACGTTTTTTGACATCAACGAATGGCGTTGTTAACGAGTTTATAAGTTTTGAAAGATGTCTTTTGAGTTGGCTCTTTGTGCAAAATGCGAGTTGAGTAAACATTTAGCGAAATATTTTTATTATCGTGGTGATTTTGCCGAAGGTTTACTTTATGGAACCGGTTTTTATCAAGTCGAGTGCGGCTACAATGGCTTTGTATGCGGCTGCAGTGCGAATAAAATCTCGCGTGCAGTGACGGCCTTGATAAAGACTCAGCTGAAGATAAGTTGTCTTCGTCATGTTGGAAACTCCGATGTAAACAAGCCCGGTCTTATCGACTTCGCGAGGATTTTTAGGGCCGGCAAAGCCTGTTGTAGAAAGGCCGATATCTGCGTGGGCGAGCTTTTTTACGTTGGCTGCCATTTCCATCGCGGTCTCCTTAGAAACGGCTGTGTGCTGGGCTAGAGTGCGACTTGTTACAGACAGCAAATTTTCTTTTATAGAGTCCGAGTAGGCGCAAATGCCGCACTCAAAAACACTCGAAGCGCCGGGAATATCCGTGATGAGCTTGGCGATGAGCCCACCAGTGCAACTTTCGGCAGTAGCAATTTTCAAGCTTTTTTCGCGTAACACATCAACGAGCTCGCAAGCCGCAAGTCGAACATTAGGAGTGGGCATTTTGCTAGACTTAGTCATTTGTCGCCTCCGTTTGTTTATATTACAATTGTAGTTGCGCGGCGCCGCGTTGTCAATTTTTTGCGTGTAATGTCTTTGAATTTTCATGAATATTTTATTGATTTTCTTTGACAAAAAAACTATCATGTAGTTATAGACAATTTTGGGAGGTTCGTTATGTTTAAAAGCGAAAATTTGCCAAGTTTGATCGCCGATAATTTTATGATCATCCTGTTTTGGCATCTTCTCGTGTTGTTTCTTTGCAAGGCTTTGAAGAACGATTTTTTTAACTACACAAAGTATATGTACAAAGAAAAATACTGGGAGGATAACGGTTTTTTCTATAGTAAACGCCTTAAAATCAAGCTTTGGAAGGATTTGTTGCCGCAATATGTCTCAAAGGGAGGTTTTTCGAAAAAAAGTTTGGACAGCCTATCGCTAGAGTACGTTGACCGGTTTATTTTGGAAACTTGTCGTGGCGAGTGGGCGCACCGAAAATGCATGCTCGTTTCGATTGTGTTGCTGCTCATCAACCGGTTGATGGCGGGACTTTTTTGGGGTTCACTGGTTGTTTTCGTCAATTTGCCATTTGTGTGCATCCAAAGGTACAATCGCATTCGCTTTCTTCGTATCCGCGAGAAACTTTTACGTCAAGATAAACAAAACACAGAGCGCTTAATTGGATTTGTGAAAAATTTGAACGTAGTTGACTCGCGTTAACTTTTTGATTGAAAAAGGAGCTTTTATGCCGCGATTTTTTATAAATGAGCCCGTTGTGGATAGATTTTTGATCACAGGAGAGGATGCCGAGCATATCGCGAAGTCGCTTAGGATGCGGCTTGGTGAGATTTTAGTCTTGTGTCACGACGGAATAGATTATACTTGCAAAATAGTTGGCATTGAGAAAAATTCAGTTTTGGTCGAGCGAGTAAGCGCGCAACCATGCACAGCCGAGCCGCAAGTGGACGTTACTCTTTTCCAAGGGTTGCCTAAGGGAGACAAGATGGATCTCATTGTGCAAAAAGCCGTCGAAGTCGGAGTTTGTGCAATTGTACCAACACTCACAAGGCGATGCGTGTCTCGTCCGGATGAAAAAACCTTGCCAAAAAAAGTTCAACGGTGGCAGAAAATCGCACTTGAGGCAGCCAAACAGTCTGGACGAGGGATTGTCCCGAAAGTGCTGGATGTGCAAGATTTTTCTCGAACGGTGATGCTAAGTGCACAAAAAGAACAAGCAATTTTGTTCTACGAGGCGGATGGTGTGCCGTTGAAAAGTATTTTACAGCAGCCCAAATCGCTGGCGATATTCATCGGGCCGGAGGGTGGCTTTGAGGAGGAAGAGGTTAAGTTTGCGGTTGAAAGAGGAGTGAATATTTGCTCGCTTGGAAATAGAATCTTGCGCACGGAAACGGCGGCAATAGTGGCTTCGGCGCTGACTATTTACGAGGCCGGGCCGAGCGCTAGGTGACTATCACGAGGAGGGTGATCTTTTCGTGCTTTTTGAGAAAAATTTTTCAAGTGTGCAGTTTCAACAAAATGTCGCTGTTTTCATCTGTATAATAAAAAAGATACGAACAGCCGAGCCATTCGTACCTTGGGTTTATTTGTTTTTGAAGTCGTCCATCGGGTTGTAGTCGATGCCATTTTGTTTGGTTTGATAATGCAAATGCGCGCCGGTTGAATACCCTGTTGTGCCGACTTCGCCGATTTTTTCGCCTTTTTTGACGTTTTTTCCGCTGTAAGTATGTACCTTTGATAGGTGGCCATAAATCGAAATTCGGCCGTTTCCGTGCGAAAGAATCACATAGTTGCCGTAGCCGCCCCCACAGCCGCAGCTGCGCAATTTACCGTAGTCGTGCTTGCAACCGTCAAAAGCAGCGATGACCGTGCCTCCTGCGGCCGCAACGACGTCTTTTCCGTAGACACCGGGGCCGGCAATATCTATCCCTTTGTGATACACTTTGCCGCGTTTTTCGAGGTATTGCGACGATAATGTGCGACAACTCGGTACGGGCCAAGTATATTTTGAATTAGATGTGGTCTTTTCGGTTGAGGTGTCTGTCGTAGGTGTTGCGGTCTTGGTTGAACTTACCTTTTCAGTCTCGGTAGTTTTGGCGTTGGTTTGCTTCTTCGCAAGGGCCTCTGCTTCGGCTTTTTTACGAGCCTCTTCAGCTTTTTTGCGGGTCTCCTCGGCCTTTCGCTGACGCTCAGCCTCTTCCGCTACGTACCGATCAATCTCCTGCTGAATCCGCTGATACTCCGCGTCGCTCTCGTCAATTTCGACTTGAACCGCAGCCTGCTCGCCCTCAAGCTCCTTCACAAGGCGCTCATTTTCGTCGAGGAGCGCACGTAATTCGGTCTCGGTTGCATCCAACTTGGTTTGCTCGCTCTCTAGGGTCAATTTCTTCAATTCGAGGCTCTTTTTTTCTTCCTCGAGTTCTTGAATATCACTTTTCAGGGCCTCTAGCAGTTTATTATCGTGTTCACTGACCTTATTGATGATTTCAGCCTTGTCGACCAAATCCTCGAACGTTTTGGCGTTTAAAATCAAATCTATGGCATGCACCTCTCCGGCCTTATAAACGGCCACTAGGCGGCGCATTAGGACCTCGGTATTCTCCTGGACCTCTTTTTGCTTAACGTCGATATTTCGGGCCTTGTAGGTGATTTCTGAGTTGAGGTTCTTAATTTTCGCGGTGAGCTTTGAACGTTGCTCTTGGGCGGCCATGATTTGCTTATTGACGGTGTCATACTGTTGCCGCTTGCTTTTGACCTTGTCCTGAGTCTCTTTTAGCGTCCGCTCAAGGCTGTTTTTCCTAGATTTCAAGCTGGTTTGAGCGGCTTTGCGTTCTTTAATGTTGAACGGCGATTTCGTATCTGCATTTACGTTGGAGAGTTGGAGTGGAAAGATTAAACCAAGGCCGATTAGCATCGATAAAAATCTTTTACCAACCAAGGATTTCTCCTCCTTCTTTCTTGAGGTACTTGCTGATGGAAATAAGACCTCCGAGCAGGCCGAAACCTATGCCCGCTGCGATGAATGAAAGGAAAATCGA
This sequence comes from Acutalibacteraceae bacterium, assembly GCA_045541715.1. Classification (GTDB taxonomy): domain Bacteria; phylum Bacillota; class Clostridia; order Oscillospirales; family Acutalibacteraceae; genus CAG-557. The sequence continues at coordinate 5,085 of JAZQJR010000031.1, read as the reverse complement.
TAGCGAAACGCTTTGGAATGGGATGTGCGAAAAAGGAATCATCTTGTTTATGTAATTGATGATGACGTCGTAGATGAACTTGAGCGCCGTGGCCGAGATAATCGCGGAAATGATGCCGATAATCATGCCCTCCACGATGAACGGAATGCGCACAAACCAGTCTGTGGCGCCGACGGATTTCATAATGCTAATCTCGAAGCGCCGGCTGTACATCGTGAGTTTAATGGTGTTCGACAAGATGAACAATGATACCAAACCTAAAACTATAACGATAAATATGCCGCTGACCGAGACCAATTTGTCGAATTGGGTGAGCTTCTCGAAGAGCTCGCTGCGGTTTACAACGCTATCGACGCCGTCGACCTGCATAATTTGCTCAACGGTCTCCTTGTAGCGGGAAATATCGCTCAAAGTGACGTGAAATGCGTGCGGGAATGGATTTTTATCCTTGATGCCCTCGAAAATGGAGCCAAGCTCGTCGCGATATTTCTCGACGGCTTCCTCCTTCGAGTAGAAACTGCAATTCGCGATGTTTTCAAGCTTTTGGAGTTGTTCTCCTATTTGCATTGCCGCATCGGTGTCGATTTCATCCTTCAAATAGATGGTCACGCTGTTTTGCGATTCGATCGAGTTTAGCGCGCTGGTAATGTTAATGGAGAACAACGCCGCTGCGCCGGTCAAAAGCAGACATAAAACTAAAACGCCGATGGATGCTACAGACATCATCCAGTTTTTCCAGACGTTCCGGAATCCTTCGGTCAACAGATACTTTACAGAACTAAATCTCATACTTCACCTCCGGATGCTCGCTGTCTGTCATGATGCGCCCCTCGCTAATCTCGATTACCCGCTTGTTGAAGCGTTGAACGAGGTCGTGCTCGTGAGTAACCATCAAAACGGTGGTGCCGCGCTTATTAATCGCAGTTAAAAGCTCGACAATCTCATATGACATCTCTGGGTCAATGTTTCCGGTAGGCTCGTCCGCGATGATTATCGCCGGATTGTTGACAAGTGCTCTCGCTAGGCTTACGCGTTGTTGCTCTCCGCCAGAAAGCTCCGCAGGTCGACGATTGGCCTTATCCTGAAGCTCAACTAGGTTCAATATGTAGGGAACTCTCTTTCTAACATCCCGCTCGGATGCCCCGGTGACACGCATTGCAAAAGCGACATTGTCGAAAACAGTCATTTTATCGATTAGCCGGAAGTCCTGAAAAACTATCCCCATTTTCCTGCGGATGTACGGGACTTCTCGCTTTGTTATCTTGGTTATGTTTATTCCGTCGAGGTAAATTGTGCCTTTGGATGGGAGTTCCTCATGCATTATGAGCTTTAAGAATGTACTCTTACCCGAACCCGATGAACCAACTATGAATACAAATTCGCCCTTCTTTATGTGCAAATTCATATTCTTAAGAGCACTCGTACCATTAGCGTAAACTTTTGATACGTTCTTGAACTCTATCATGGTTTTTACTCCTTTTTGAGGGAGTGCCCTTTTCTATGAATGATCTTGCTTCTTGTTTAGCCGCTCCGACCGGGCCGCGAGGCCAAAGAAAATATTATTTTCTTTGTGTCCAAGAACTCAACAAAGTTGAGTTCTTGGACGGCCGAAGGCCCTGCGGGCCTTCGGCGCCTCGCGGCGCGCCGGCGCTAGACTAGGGCACTCATTTTTTAAACTTCCTGTTTATTTTCCAATACTTATTACTTAACTTGCCGCAAGAATATTAGAATTTAGGATTTGAAGATAAGTACTTTTTAACCATCAAAGCGACCTTAAATACGATGGCATCTTCGAACTCACGCAAATCGAGCCCAGTGATCTTTTTAATTTTCTCCAAGCGATAAACGAGGGTATTTCTGTGAACGAAGAGTTTGCGAGAGGTCTCAGAAACGTTGAGGTTGTTCTCGAAGAAGCGTTGGATGGTGAAGAGGGTTTCTTGATCGAGGCTCTCGAGGGAACCGCGCTTAAATACTTCCTTGAGGAACATTTCGCAGAGGGTTGTCGGCAATTGATAGATAAGTCTAGCGATGCCGAGGTTATTGTAGCTAACGATGGACTTCTCCGTATCGAAGACCTTACCGACCTCGAGAGCGATTTGAGCCTCTTTGAAGGACGAAGCCAAGCCTCTGATGTTCGAAACCAAGGAGCCGATACCGATGGAGCATTGGATGTAGAACTCACTTGTCAGGGTCTCGATGATGGAGTTAGCGAGTTGCTCGAGGTCCTCATCGGATATGTCCTCTTTAACCTCCTTGATGACGACGATATCGAACTCAGTTACGCTGATAACGAAGTCCTTATTCTTATCCGGGAACAAGCTTTGGAGAATATCGTAAGCGGAGTTGTCGGACTTGGAATGGACCTTAACGAAGAGGCAGACACGAGTTGCATCGATGCTGAAGTGAAGCTCGCGAGCCTTAAGATAGATATCGCCGGGTAGGATGTTGTCGAGGATAACGTTCTTAATGAAGTTTCCGCGATCATATTTCTCGTCGTAGAATTGCTTAATGTTGCCGAAGGAAATCGACAAAATCGACACGTATCTTTGAGCAGCCTCGTCATCGCCCTTGACAAAGACGGTATACTCAGCAGGGCCCTTGCTATCGAGAGACTTATAAGTATAGCCATTCACGATGAAGGTCGATGCCGGCTTGAAGAAGTCCGCGGTAACACTGCTTCTGACTTCGCCAATCTTGTCGAGGTCGCTACAAGCTACAACAATCGCAGATTCATCAATTACGCCGATTGTCCTGCCGATAGCGTCATGCATTTGGTGAACGATACCTTGAAATAACCTGTTTGACATAGAGAAAACTCCTTACACAATAAGATTTTTAGTGGTTGCCTAAAACAAAGTTTTTACAAATAGTTTACTGGAAAAATAAACATATCTATATTTTACATACATAATGAGGATATTGCAACTATTTTAGCGAAAAAATTTGTTAAATTTATGTTTTGGCATTGCGCATCGGTGCAAAAACGACTTTTTAAGCGCTTTTTTGCTGTGTTTTGTACGTTTATTTGAGAATGTTTGAGGGCTATTTTGTTAAAGTGGAACATAAAAATTTTCAGTAAAAATTTTACGAGCAACAACATTTTTCTTCGATATTTCGAAAATTTAGTCGTGGCTCGTATGTTATTTTTTGAGTTTGCGTTCTTTTTGTTTTTTCTCTTGTTGAAAGTGCCACCTCTTTGTGCAGTGCTAGCCACAGGCGGGCCGCGAGGCCACCGGAACTCATTTTTGAGTTCCGGTGTGGGCAGCCCTCGAAGAGGGCTGCCGGGCCCCATGAAATGGGGCCGCCTCGCGGCGGCCGTTGCAGCTAGCCTGGTGGCACTTCCTTTAAGGGAGCGGAGACGCTAAAGATGGACTTTATCGGGGTCGCAGAAGCCGTGGATAAAGCCGTTGAGCATAACGGAAGAAACGTCGCCACCGATGACTTTGTCGTTGAGCACGAGGATGTTGGCGCGCACGCCCTGCGAGGAATCCTTGTAGTTGAGGATTTGGTATGTGTAGCGCGTGCAAGTTTTCTCCTGATACTTCGCGAGGTCGAGGCCTTGGTCGCGCTGAATGTCGTTATATTTTTCGTATGTAGAATTAAACTCGGCTGGAATCGTGACGGTTGTAATCTCGGTGGGGTCACTTGAGGCTTCCCAACCGAACTGCGCCAAAAATTCAAGCCGGTCGTCATTATCTTTGACGCAGAGGTTATACTTGCCCATCGGGCAAACGGCTTCCTTGTTGTCGGTTTTGAGCGAGAAGAAAAGTATCGCGGCCAACGCCACAAGTGAGGCGATTATCACGGTGTGCGCGATGAGCTTTCGTTTCGATGTTTTGATTGAAAAAATGAACATATGCACCCTCCACGCTAATTCATATGCCGCTCGGAGGTGCAAAATACTTGGCTTTTTTCTTTTTGAGCAAAAAAATAAGCACCCCGAGGGGCACTTATACTAAAGAAAAGGAATTTATGAGAATGAAAAAGGTAAAATCAATCTCACTTGCTATTTTACCACTTGGCGCGGCGATTGTAAACATTTTTACGCTGAAACAATCAAATAAAAGCCGAAAAACAGCAGTCGGCAGTTAAAAATTGGGAGTGTCAGCTGAATAATTCAAAGATGATTCAATATGGGCAAGATAATACTCGTTGAGACAAAAATCATTCGGGAGGCAATTTTCTTATGATTAACGACAATACAATCAAACTTTTGCGTGAGTGCAATTCCGGCGTCAAAATGGGCGTTATTTCGCTAGATGATGTCTTGGGACATGTTCGTGATGAAAATCTCGAAAAAAGGCTTTCTGCGTGCAAACAAGCGCATGAGAGCTTGGGTGACGAAACGCACGACCTTTTAAACGAGTATAATGACACCGGAAAAGAGCCAAATCCGGTGGCGAAAGGCATGTCTTGGGTGAAAACGAATGTGCAACTCGCGATAAATGATTCCGACAAAACCATCGCGGATTTGATTACGGATGGCTGCAACATGGGCGTCAAGTCTTTGAGCCGGTATTTGAACCAGTATAAAGCGGCTTCCGAAAAGGCCAAAGACATCGCGAAGAGGCTCATAAACCTAGAAGAGCGGCTGGTTGTCGACTTGCGTGCGTACTTGTAGCTACACATGGCGATATTTTCCTCGACCGCGCCAAATCGAGCTGCTAATTTTAAAAATTTGTTCACATCTGCTATAATGTAGAAAGGCGCGTTATGCAAAACTTATGCTCAAAAGATGCAAATTTATGGCGTGCGAGCAGAGGAAAATCGAATGTATTATATTTACAGTCGCAAATCGAAATATACTGGCAAGGGCGAGTCCATCGAAAACCAGGTTGAGATGTGCAAAGAGTACCTCTACTCTCATGTTAAGGATATAGATGAAAAGGACATCGTTGTCTACGAGGACGAGGGTTTTTCGGCTAAAAACTTGGAGAGGCCCATGTTCAAGCGGATGATGGCAGACTCAAAAAAAGAGAAAGTGGAGTACATCGTTTGTTATCGGCTTGATAGAATCAGCCGAAATGTAAGCGATTTTTCCTCGCTAATAACGGACTTGAACGACCGAAACATAGCTTTCGTCTC
>JAZQJR010000030.1:0-3157 GCA_045541715.1 Acutalibacteraceae bacterium | reverse complement strand
TAAAAAGTATAAAAGTGCCGACTAAAACCAATGGAAAAGTTGGCTCAATTGTGATGAACTGTAACCCATTTACGCTTGGGCACCGATATCTCATCGAGCAGGCAGCAGCTCAAGTTGACCACTTGTACATCTTCGTTGTCGGGGAGGACAAATCGGTATTTCCGTTCGAGGATAGAATGAAGCTTGTAAAAGAAGGGACTGCGGATTTGGGCGATAAAGTTACCGTATTGCCCAGCGGAAAATGGATAATTTCGCTGTTGACTTTCCCAGAGTACTTCAACAAAGACGACTTGCAGGGCGCGGCCATTGACCCTTCGAAGGATATCAATCTTTTCGGAAAGTACATAGCGCCTACACTTGGCATAAATATGCGGTTTGTCGGCGAGGAGCCCTTCGATAAAGTTACCCGTCAGTACAACGAAACGATGAGAAATATTTTGCCAAGTTTTGGAGTAGGTTTTCAAGAGATTCCGAGAAAATCCACCGACGGTAAAAACGACGTCATCAGCGCGACAAAGGTCCGAAACGCCCTCAAGGTCGGTGATTTCGAGAACTTAAAGAAATACGTTCCGAAAACGACCTTAAACTATTTGAAAGCAAATTACGCGCGAATCGTTAAGGCTATCAACAGTAAATATAAAAAATAGTTAAGCAAGGCCCACTCATCTAAGTTGATGGGTGGCTATTTATTTGCGTTGAAGATTGCCATCGGAATGAAGTTTGGTAAGTTTTCCTTGAGTGAGAAATTTAGCGAAAAAGAGGAAAAGCTTTTTTAAGAAGCTTTAAATAAATTAAGTTTAAAAGCTGCGGAAAGCACCGGGGATTAGTAAAATAATTTTGTTGAATTGTGCTTATTCGGTGTGATTTAGCGCAAAAACGTTCTGGCTCGCTTGCAACAAATGCTGAATTTTGTCGAAAAACATTGCAGACGATATTTTCTATATAATAAAATACTTTTTGAAAATTTTGTTAAGGAGGGTAGTTTTTGCACATTGTTTCCGCAAGTCTATTTTTCGATTTAATTATTTTTTACGAAAGGATTGTTTTTAATGTCTAAGGCGAAGGTTTTTATCAAGAAATCGGCGACAATAGTCATGGCATTCATGTTTATGCTGATGACAAACGTTTTTGTTGCCCGCGCGGAGGAAAAAAGTGTTGATGGCGTTACCGTCTCAATAACCACCGATGAAGAAAGCTACACCGTCGGAAACGAAGAAAATGCAACCGTGACTGTTACCTTTACAAACACGAACCCGTATGAGGTGACGGTTGACTCTGCAGCATTGACGTCGTTCTACTTTGCTGTGGAGGACGACACCATTATTCCAAGCAGCATCACTTTGGCGGCTGGTGCCGAGGAATCGTTCGATGTCCCGATGAGCTACACATTTAAGCAGTTTGTCCCCAATATCGAGTTCCACAACTTTAGAACGGGAGAAACAGAGAAGTTGACGGTTGGTATGGTTGCTTCGCTTGCCACCGTAGAGGAGTCCAGCGCTAAATTTGTTGTCGATTGCTTTGACGCCTCCGAGGATGAACACGCTGACTATTTTAAGCTTCTCGACACCCAAAATGTTGACCATGCTGTGTTTTTTGACCTCAGTCTCAAAAATAGCAAAGGAACAACCAAACAATTAAATGGTTGCGCCAAGATTTATTTGCAAGTACCGACTGGCTGGAATGCTCACGAGCTTCAAGCGATTTTCGTTAGTGAGGGTGAGGACGAACCGTTTATCGAAAAGCTGGAGACCATTGATAACGTTCAATATGTAACGTTTATCACAAGCCACTTTAGCCCGTACGCTTTGTCTGATCCGAAAAATGGAGTTTTAACTCCAACTACACCTACATCTCCTAAGACTGGTGATGCCTCGATGAAAGTTTTGCTACCGCTTGTTGTTTCTGCGGTTGTGTTCCTTACGCTTTGCTTGCTCATGGGCAAAAAGCGCCGTTCAGCTATGCTAGCTCTCGTTTTGTGCGCCGGCGTTAGCGTTTATGCTGTTGGTGTCGTGGCCGTTGAGGTTTCAAAGTCAGGTTCTGAAGATTTCTCGATCGGCTTTAACGACTTCGCAAAGAGAGAAACTGTGGACTCATCTGATACTGCAGCAGTCGACGCTGGAGTGAATGTTGCGTTTAAGGTCTCTTACGATGGCCCAACGCTTGAAGATATCGTTTATGATTACGATTACAGTGATGAATACTATGGTGGCCCATTCAAGATTAAAATTGCCGGTGGCCCAGAAGGCTGGGTTGGCAAGTTGCTGGTTCTCGATGCTAATGGGGTAGAGAAGTCTTCGCATGACGTCGACTTTAGTTCTGCGGCATTGACAAAAGACGCCAACGGCAACCGCTGGTTTAAGTTTGACCCAGAAGAAGGCGCTGACAACGGTGACGAGCTAGAAGTTGGATATACGTTGAAGCTGGTTGACAACTATGATAATGTGTGCGACACTGCTGTGCTTGAGTCTGGAGGCATCGAGCAAGCAAACTAACTAACTTTTGTTGCTTAATTTAATCGGTAGGCATATTTTGCATTGGGTCTGCGAGTGCAAATGTGCATAAACTAGGTGTGTAAAGAAAGGCTTATCTACGGCATTGTTCGGAGGATAAGCCTTCTTACTAGTAAAAAATTGCGCTGTGCTTGCAATAAGGAGTGTAAAAATGAAAAATTTCTTTACCAAGATGTTAAAAAGAGTTATTTGCTCGTTTTTGGCCGTCTTCATGTTTGGCACAACGATTACATTTGTTGAACAACAGACTTATGCTTCTAATGAAACCACGCCTAAAATCGCAGTGGTTATCCCGGTTTACAACGTTGAGCCCTACCTAAAAGAGTGCCTGGATAGCGTGGTACATCAGACTTTTAAGACGCTCAAAATAATTTGCATCAACGATGGTTCTACGGATGGCTCGCTGAAAATCTTACGCGAGTACGAGAAAAATGATCCTCGAGTAACTGTGATAGACCAGGAAAATAAAGGTGTGAGCGTCGCCAGGAATGTTGGCATAGAACTGGCGTTGCAGTCGAAATGCGAGTTTATTACCTTCATGGATTCGGATGATTATCTCGAACTCGACACCTACGAGAAGGCCTACAAAAAGGCTATCTCTAGCGGCGCAGACGTTGTAGTGTGGGGGAGAGAGTACTTTAAGGTAG
>JAZQJR010000029.1:0-5679 GCA_045541715.1 Acutalibacteraceae bacterium | reverse complement strand
GGCTCTGCGCAACATTGTGGTGGGCCTTGGCGGCAAGGCCAATGGCGTTCCGCGCGAGGACGGCTTCATCATAACGGTGGCCAGCGGGGTCATGGCGATTTTGTGTCTGGGGACGGGTCTTGCTGACTTGAAGGCGCGACTCGGCCGGATTTTGGTGGCCTACAACTACGATGGCGAGCCGGTCTACGCCAAGGACCTAAACGCAAACGGTGCGATGGCGGCGCTCTTGAAGGAAGCCTTCAAGCCGAATCTGATTCAAACCCTCGAGGGCACGCCGGCCGTCATGCACGGAGGGCCTTTCGCGAACATCGCGCACGGCTGCAACTCCGTCAAGGCGACGAAGCTGGCGCTAAAGTTGGCGGACTACTGCATAACGGAGGCCGGATTCGGCTCGGACTTGGGCGCGGAGAAATTCTTCGACATAAAGTGTCGCTTTGCCAACTTGAAGCCAGCGGCTGTGGTGGTCGTGGCGACGGCGAGGGCCCTCAAGTATAACGGCGGCGTGCCGAAGGATGCGTTGAAGGAGGAAAACTTGGAGGCGCTAAGGCGCGGCATCGTCAACCTGGGAGCGCACGTGAGAAACATGCAAAAGTTCGCGGTGCCGGTGGTTGTGGCCATAAACAGGTTCCCGTCCGACACCGAAAACGAACTGAGATACATAGCGGATTTTTGCGCCGACTTGGGCGTGGAGTTCGCGCTGTCCGAGGTCTTCGAGAAGGGCGGAGATGGCGCAATAGAGCTGGCTAAGGCAGTCTGCGCGGCGACTCAGAAGGAATCTCATTTTAGGCCGTTGTACGACGAGAAGCTGCCTATAAAAGAGAAAATCGAGACGGTCGCGCGGGAAATTTACGGTGCTCGCGGAGTCATCTACACGGACGCGGCGAACAAGGCTATCGAGGCGATAAACGCGATAAACGCCGACAAAATGCCGATTTGCATCGCCAAGACGCAGTACTCATTCTCGGACAATCCGAAACTCTTGGGTGCGCCGACCGACTTTGACATAACGGTTCGCGATGTACGAGTTTCGAGTGGCGCAGGCTTCATCGTAGTTCTGACAGGCGATATTATGACGATGCCTGGTCTGCCGAAGATTCCAGCGGCAAATCACATTGACATTGATGAAAACGCGATAATATCTGGTCTTTTTTAGGCAATTTAAAGGGGCGCAAAAAACTTGATTGAGCTTATTAGTACATCTTGCGAACAGACCGAGCAATTTGGTGAAAAACTCGCGAAGAATCTCTCTGGGACCGAAATAATAGCCATGTTTGGGAATCTCGGAGCCGGGAAAACTGCCTTTACTCGCGGACTCTGTCGGGGTTTGGGCGTGACGAATAATGTTTGTAGCCCAACTTTTGCCATCGTCAACGAATACGAGGGTAAATTTCGCGTTTTTCACTTCGATATGTACCGCGTGAGCACCCTCGACGACCTGCACTCGACCGGCTATTTTGACTATCTTGACGCCGGCGTTTTGGTCATCGAGTGGAGCGAAAACATCGAGAGTATTTTGCCGGAGGACGCCATTCGCGTGACGATAAAGTACGGCACGGCCGAAAATGAGCGGATAATTTGCGTCGAGGGGGCGAACTTGAGTGAAAATTTTAGCGCTTGACTCCTCGGCAAAGGCCGCTTCTGTAGCGCTCGTCGAGGATGGCCGATTGCTGGGAGAGTTTTTCATCAACGTGGGGCTGACGCACAGCCAAACCTTGATGCCGATGGTCGAGGATCTGCTGAAAAACACCGGCGTCAAGCTCAGCGAGGTCGAGGCGTTCGCGGTATCGGCGGGCCCCGGCTCGTTCACGGGCCTGCGAATAGGCATCGCTTCTGTGAAGGGCATGGCGCTGCTGAGTGACACACCATGCGTTGCAGTCTCGACGCTCGAGGCGATGGCGTACAATTTCATCGGCGAGAATGTGCTGGTTTGCGCGGTCATGGATGCCCGGTGTAATCAAGTTTACAACGCCATTTTTGCGGTTAGCGATGCAAAAGTGACTCGCTTGATGCCGGACCGAACCATCTCGATAGAGGCGCTGTACGCGGAGGTGGCGACCCTTGACCGCGAGGTGCTCTTTGTTGGAGACGGCGCGCTTTTGTGCTATAATAGAAATACAAATGGCTTAAACGTACGGTTGGCGCCCGAGGCCAAGCGCTTTCAACGGGCCAGTAGCGTGGCTTTTGCAGCACTCGAGGCCATTGCGAGCGGGCAAGAACCTGTTAGCTCCGAGGCCTTGGCGCCGACGTACTTGCGCATCCCGCAGGCGGAGCGCGAACTGAAGCGAAAAAGCCAGCAAGGAGGACCCTTATGATAGCTTTGGGCTGCGACCACGGTGGCTTCGCGCTGAAGGAGGCCATCAAAAACCACCTCGACGCGCGCGGTGTCGCATATAAGGATTTTGGCACGCACACGAGCGACTCCGTTGACTACCCGAGGTTTGCCTACATGGTGGCGCGTGCTGTCGCGAGCGGCGCGTGCGAGAATGGCATTTTATGCTGCGGCACCGGCATAGGGATTTCCATCGCGGCCAACAAGGTCGCTGGCGCGCGCGCGGCGGTGTGCCACGATGCCTTTACGGCAGAGATGACGCGTCGCCACAATGATGCGAATATCTTGTGTCTGGGCGGCCGCATTCTCGAGACTAAAGAGGCGCTTGAGATGGTCGATATTTTCCTCGAGACGCCATTTGACGGTGGGCGCCACAGCAAAAGAATTGAGCAGATTTCACAAATTGAGGCAGGCAATTTTAAACTTTAGATAGATGAAGGTTGTGTAAAATTATGGAAAATCAAGTTTTCGTCATGAATCACCCGCTCGTGCAGCACAAAATTTCCCTCCTGCGCGACAAGCAGACCGGCTCGAAGGAGTTCCGCGAGATAATCAGCGAGATCGCGATGCTTATGTGCTATGAGGCCACGCGCGACTTGCCGCTGAAAGAGGTAGAAATCGAAACGCCCGTTGCCGTCGCGAAAACAAAAATCCTCGCAGGCCGCAAAATGGCTTGTATCCCGATTCTGCGCGCGGGCATTGGCATGGTCGACGGCGTGATGGCGATGATTCCAGCCGCGAAAGTTGGACACATCGGCCTCTACAGAGACCCGGAGACCTTGAAGCCCGTCGAGTACTACAGCAAGCTGCCGACGGACATTACCGAGCGCGACGTGGTGGTGCTCGACCCGATGCTTGCGACCGGCGGCACGGCTGTGGACGCGATTGACATCATCAAGAGGAGCAACCCGAAGAGCATCAAGTTTATGTGCATCATTGCGGCACCTGAGGGCATGAAGGCCTTGACTGACGCGCATCCGGATGTTCCGATTTATTGCGCAGCCATGGATGAGAAGTTGAATGACCACGGCTATATTGTGCCAGGTCTCGGCGACGCCGGCGATAGAATTTTTGGTACGAAGTAGAATGGGTTTTGAGCAGACTTAGGGGCGCCGCGAGGCGCCGAATGCCCGTAGGGCATTCGGCCGTCCGATAGCTCAACTGCGTTGAGCTACCGGACACAAAGAAAATAAAATTTATTTTCTTTGGCCTCGCGGCCAGCCAGCTAATCGAAAGGTAAGTTCTCGAGCAAGGCACTTTTAAATAAAGTCAGGTTGGCGGCCGCTGGTCGCCATTATTTTGTAGCGAAATCGCTTCGGAGGTGAGGATGACGAGTAAAAAGGTAGTGGTTGTGGGCGGCGGCGCGGCCGGGATGATGGCGGCTGGAGTATGCGCGCAAAACGGCGCGGAGGTTTTTCTTCTTGAGAAAAATGACCTGCTCGGCAAGAAGCTGCGCATCACGGGAAAAGGGCGCTGCAACATCACGAACAACTGCGACGCGCAGACCTTCATGGCGAATGTGCCGCGCAATGGGAAGTTCCTGTATAGCGCGATAAGCGCGTTTGGTCCGAGTGATACGATGAATTTTTTTGAGACTCGCGGCCTAGAGATAAAAACCGAGCGCGGCGGTCGAGTTTTTCCGGCCTCCGACAAGGCCATCGATGTGGTCAGGGCGCTGGAGGGTTTCGTTGCGGAGGCTGGAGTCAAGATTCTAAATGCTCGGGCAAGGAGTCTACTTGTAAAAGACGGCAAGTGCGAGGGCATCGAGACTCAAAGTGGAGAAAAAATCCTCGCCGATGCGGTCATCCTCGCGACGGGCGGGTTATCTTACCCTAGGACTGGCTCGACCGGTGACGGCTACAAGATGGCACAAAGAGTTGGGCATACCGTCGTAGAGCCCAGGCCATCGCTGGTGCCGCTTGAGTCGAGCGATGACTTTTGCAAAGAGCTGCAGGGGCTGTCGCTAAGGAACGTCTCCGTCGAGCTCGTCGAGAAGCCCTCAAACAAGGCCGTGTATAGCGATTTCGGCGAGATGCTCTTCACGCATTTTGGCATCTCCGGGCCGCTAGTCCTGAGTGCCAGCGCGCATATGTTGAAAAATCGGTCCTACGCCGCTAAAATAGATTTGAAGCCCGCATTGTCGGCCGAGCAGCTGGATAAGCGCCTTTTGCGGGACCTTGAAAAGTACCAGAACAAGGACTTCGGCAACGCGCTCGGAGACTTGCTGCCAAAGAAGCTAATCCCAGTTGTCATCAGGCTGAGCGGCATTCCTGCGGAGCTGAAGTGCCATCAAATCTCGCGGGCCATGCGCCTTAAGTTAGTCTCTCTTTTGAAGAGCTTCGAGGTCAACATAACGGGCGCGCGGCCCATCGACGAGGCCATCATAACCGCGGGCGGCGTGAAGACCACCGAGATAAACCCTAAAACGATGGAGTCCAAGCTGGTGAGCGGCCTGTATTTCGCCGGAGAGGTCATCGACGTGGACGCTTATACCGGCGGGTTCAACTTGCAAATAGCGTTCGCGACGGGCCACCTGGCGGGGCTCGCCGCGGCAACGAGGAGTGAATAATTTATGGTAGCGATCGCGATAGACGGCCCGGCAGGCGCGGGCAAGAGCACCATCGCGCGGGCGGCGGCGCAGCGGCTCTCGTACCTCTACGTGGACACGGGCGCGCTGTATCGGGCGATAGCGTTCTTCATGCAGGAGCGCAGACTCGACGAAGAGGCGTCAATTGTGGCGGCCCTAGGTGACGTCGAAGTTAATTTAAAGTTTGTAGATGGTGTACAGCGAGTTTTCCTTTGTGGAGAAGACGTGACCGAAAAAATACGTACTCCGCAAATCTCGATGATGGCTTCGAAAATCTCAGCGATACCTGAGGTTCGCGCGTTTCTGTTGCATTTGCAGAGAGATTTTGCACAAAAAAATAACGTACTAATGGACGGAAGAGACATCGGCACGGTAATCTTGCCTAACGCTGACGTGAAAATTTTTCTTACAGCCTCACCTGAGGCTCGCGCGCAACGTCGGCACAAGGAACTCCTGGAGAAAGGCCTCGAGAGCCGCTACGAAGAGGTTTTGGCGGATATTCTCAAGAGAGACCACGATGACTCAACTCGGGCGGTGGCGCCGCTTAAGCGCGCCGAGGATGCAATCCTTGTTGACACGAGCGACTGCAACTTGGAGGAGTCCATTGAGCTGGTTTTGCGCGTCGTGAAGGACAATTTGTGAGTTACCGGACTAGGACTTTCTTTGTGTTTGCAGCTTTGCCTAGCCGCGAGGCCAAAGAAAATAATATTTTCTTTGTGTACAAGAGCCCAACAAAGTTGCGCTCTTGTATGGCCGAAGGCCC
>JAZQJR010000028.1:0-6094 GCA_045541715.1 Acutalibacteraceae bacterium | reverse complement strand
AAGTCAAAATGGCAGTTTTGTTCGAGGTGATCGAGTTGGTACCGTTCAGCACGACATCCAAGTCGCCACTTCCAATCGAGGCGCTCAGCAAACCAGAATCCGTCGTAACATCAACGTTATCCAGCGTCAAGACCGCCCTATTACCATCCCTCGAGTACGAAACAACGCCTCGACCAGCTCCCTCGGCACCTGTGCTGTCTCTGTGGCCACCCTCTGAGGCATAATTTATGCTTTGTCCGTCACTTAACTCCGTAAAGGCGCGACCCTCAACTTCGGACAAGACTCTCACAGTGGTCGGCTCCGCAGAGTAGGTTACACTTGTTGCGCACACGGCCGCAAATAAAAACACAACAGCGCCAACGCTTGCGAACATTTTTTTCGTCACAGTTTTAAAGTTCATAATAATTTCTCCTTCTTTTTCTATGATAAATTTTTAATTTCCTTCTCCTTTTAAGGTTTTCAAGGCCATTTTACTGAGTCGCGCTCACCTCCCGGCGTATTTTACGCTTTATATTTGAGTCCAATTAAGTAAATTTTTACTCAACTTTATTTTTTACTTTGCGCGAATTTATAAACATGTTAATTTATGAAAATTAAAAAATAAAAAATCAAAACGCCCGCTAAAACTTGGCTTTAAGCAGGCGTTTTTTAAACTTCATTTTGGGAACATTGCTAAACTAGACTTCTTGCGAAAATAAACAAGCGGAGTAAAATGTAAAACATGAAATATGGAAAAAGAGCAAATTACTCAGGAATAAAGTTTCGGAAAATTACAGGAGCAAAGCGAAGTACGTTTGAAAAAATGGTAGAGATTCTGAAGAAAGGATATGCAAGAAAACATCAACGAAGAGGGAGACACAAAAAACTGAGCATGGAAGACTGGCTGTGTTGATCAAATAACTATATCGATATAGTTGTTTGATTGGTCCGCCCAGGGCTTACAAGCTTGCATGCAAATTTCGTTTGCTGAAAAAGTTTAGAGGCGTCGTCAATAAGACTTGACTATATTGCACCAACATCAAGCAAAATGCTTGGCGAAAACAATAGAAATGTTTAGATTAAAAAAGACGAGATTATCATCTTCTTTTTTTAGAACGCCTTCCATAATTGACATAAATTGCCGTCTTGCAAATTTAAATGGGGATCCTTCGCTTTTGTTGATCTTTGATGTTAACGATATTGATTTTTATTAATTTTAGCAATGTGCACCAAAGCTTTATTGACGAAACGCTCTAGAACGTATCGTCAATAAATTTTTAGCCAAAGAGCAATGCATCTAATTTGAACTGCCGCGACAAAAGATGCAGCAGTTTTAGTGTAACGAGTGGCTATACCGCGCCCTCTTTTGAGGTACAAAAAAGCGTTCTCGACTAGATGTTGTAGCTTGTAAATATGTTTATCGTAGTCACGCAGAACTTTGCGGTTCTTTTTCGGAGGAATTACTGGCGTCATTCCTGCTTGAAGTGCACTTCTAATGATGGCGTCAGTGTCATAACCACGGTTGGCCAGCAAATATTTAGCCTGAAAGCCTGATATTAATTCTTCTGCACCTGTGAAAAAATTGCACCGGCATACCATGAGTATGCACGGCCAGGTGTATTGTCCTGTTGAGCCCCGCGAGTGACCTCGCACGACAAGACGCGACCTAAGTTTTTTCGATAATAAATGTAAATTATGCTCGTGTTAATAGCAATTTTACCCCCATTGTAGAGTTCATCTGTACCGTTAAGACAAAAACGTTGCCTCTTTGCACAAAATCTTAAAAGGCGGCAATCCCAACCACTCAAGTCCGCGTCATCTATCAGCGCGGCTGGAATATTTTCCCGAATTCCTTTATTTCTCCAGCGTCAAAATCTGCGATGAACATTTTTCCAATGTCCATATCTGCTGGAAGGTCTCTCCATGGAGCTCATGTGCGCAAAATCAAAAATACCTCATTAATAAATTGCCTTGTATCTTTTGCGTTTCCTCCACGTGTGCCTCTTGCTCCAATTGTGTGCGGCTTGATTTTTCCCCAACATTTGTTATTTATATGTGCCGGTGCAATTCTTTGCTCATTTTTAGTTTTCCTTGTTTTTTGTTCCTATCATATCATATTTTTATTGACGACACGGTCTAGCAAAAATCGGCCATTATCGAAACAAGGAAGAAAACAGAACAGAAAGATATAAAGCAAACGTATCGCTGTTGAGCATGTAATCGCCTTAGTTAAGTGCCTTCGGATTCTTTCGGAATCTATCGCAACCGAAGAAAACGATTTTCTTTGATTGCGGGTATTTGTAATTTTGATCAACTCTATTAATTTCGCAAGAGGTCTAGTAAACATTGTGGGTGCCTTGATCCTGCATTACTGTTGTTTTTTCTCAAGTTACTTACAACTCCAAGACCAAGCTTTTTTTGGCACTATCTTGCGAGATTTTCCGGAAAAACCTACTGCTATTCAAAAAGCCTGCAGATGAGCAAGTACTCTCTTTTGCTGTTTATGTATAGGGGTTTTATTGGATATATCGAAGTTTAGCAATGTTCCTCCATTTCCGCTACAGAAACTTCATCGGTTGTGCCACTGCTCTCACCACACGTTAAGGAGCTTATTTTTCTTCGTCTCCAAACTTTTTCGCCGTGTAGCTTTCCACGTTCCAATAATCCTATCTGTTCATTTACCCTTAGGCCCTTACTCTAAGCCTGCATGTTTGATGCTACCTTTAATGGCATACGGCTTTTCTTATCAAGAACTCATACTCTGCCGCACATGCGCCGCTTTCGCGGACATACGCATTTCTACGTATTAAACTTCTAGACCTGTACATTCGCAAGTTCGTCAGATCTTCCGGTCATTCTAGCCATAGGTAATTTGTAGACACTCGGCCTGTAGACTGCACCGCCCACCTCTGGACAGCTTTCGTAGTTGTTTCCCTTTACGGCAGTTCTCAGCCGACTTCGCCGAGCTTCTGAACATCTGCCTTTTGAGCAGAGCCAGTCGGAGTCTTAGTGTGAGCGCTTTCGGGCGTTACACACGTCATTTCACTCATCAGATTATCAGTTGTTGTTCCTTAGTTCAAAGAACCCTCCGTTTTTGTCATCACATGGGCTGCGTCTGCGGAGCTTATCTCCGCAGCGTGATGGTTGTACGGAAACATGTCACACTATTATAATTTTTACGGAAATTTTTACTTGCTGTCGCCCTAGCCGCCGAACCAAGTGCCAAAGGCTAAACTTAGAACAACCATCTCAATGTACGAAATAAATCTAATTATTCCATTTGAAGATTGAGGCTGTTGTGCACTTCTTTTTATCCCTGTTGGAAACTCTATAGATCGTTGAGGTTGTCTGATCTTTCTTAAACAGTGGTATTTTCATCGTTATATTTTTTTATGTAGCGCGTTAGTGTCCTCATTGTTTTGGTGTTGCTTTCATATGATTTCATGTGAAGATGAACAACGAGAGGAGCTAATTTTTTGCGCATTTTGAGAATAAACCGATCGATATTTATCGTGTTGCTTTGCATGTTCATAATTTCGCTTGCAGTCGCTGTAAATGTCGGTACGAATACGATTTTATCAGCCGTGTCCGAAACCGAAGACAGCGTACGGCTGCCGATAATTATGTATCACTCGATACAGAAAAACAACAAGACTAAAAGCAAGTTTGTCATCACTCCGGACGAGTTTGAAGGCGACCTAAAGTACATCAAAGACAACTGCTACACGACTGTCGTTATGCAAGATTTGATAGACTTCGTGTACGACAATAAGGATTTGCCGGAAAAGCCGATTATGCTGACCTTTGATGACGGATATTACAACAATTACTTGTACGCATTTCCGCTTGCTAAGCAATATGAGTGCAAGATGGTCCTGTCTCCGATCGGAAAACAAAGCGATATTTATAGCGAAAATAACAATAAAAATCCTAATTACGCGCATTGTTCATGGGAAAACTTGAAGGAAATGCACGACTCCGGCTTGATTGAGATTCAAAATCACTCATATGATATGCATTCCATCACGAAAAAGCGTCGCGGTACGAAAAAGAATAAAAATGAGAGCCTTGAGCATTACCAAAAGACTCTTTGTGAGGACCTCACCGTGATGCAAAGTAAAGTCGAAGACTTTCTAGGCCAGACTCCGACGACGTTTGTTTTCCCCTTTGGCGCGATAAGTAACTGTTCGTTAGACATAATAAAGCAGCTTGGCTTCAAGGCAACTCTAAGCTGTGAGGGGAAAATAAATAAGCTTACGAAAAATCCAGAAAAGCTATACGGCCTTTGCCGAATTTTGCGTCCACCGAATGTTTCCACTGAGGCTTTCTTTAAAAGTAAAATAGAAAATAGTTAATAAAAGTTTCGCTACAATATTGGTTTGGTTGATGTGTCAAAATTTGGAGCTTTTTGTACTAAGCCGATGGTAGCATAATGCTCAAATACCATGTCTGAATTTTTTCGAGATTGGTGAATTAAGGTGTGAGTAAGTTTATAAAATAATACTTTGTATTAGTCTATTTGACAGCAACAAACCATCTGGCGTAAGGCGAAAACTTTTTTCATCTACCTCTGTCAAGCCGTACTTTTGATACGTTTTGGCTTGCTCCAAATAGACTGAAGGTATGTCAAAGCCAAACCTTTCCTTAAAGGCGTTATTATTTACTCCTTCACGAAGGCGCAATTTCAGCATCAAATACTCTTCAACGCTGCCGCCATCGCCATCGTAAATAATTTCATTTTCCCCAGATAGAAAGTCCTGCAACGAACGCGGATAGAAGAATCTTTTTCCGTCAACAAACGAATGCGCCGACGGGCCTATCCCGAGGTACTCTTCTGCGTTCCAGTACTTTAAATTATGCTGTCCTTGATAGCCCTCTCTGGCAAAGTTTGAAATTTCATACTGCTTAAAACCGTGTTTTTCAAGCTCGTCGACTAAATGAAGATACAACTCAGCCTGCTCGTCGTCATTTTTTAGGTCTAGCTGAGTTCGACGCGCGTAAAAAGGCGTGTTTTCCTCTATCTTCAGTAGATATGCCGAAACATGTTGGATATTTTGATTCGCGCAAAAATCTATAGACTTAAGTAAAGAGCGCTTTGTCTGCGATGGTACAGCTATCATCAAATCAACAGAAATATTTTCAAAACCGGCAGCCTGAGCCATTTTTATCGTTCTTTCTGCATCTTTAACGGTGTGCTTGCGGACAAGTTGTTTTAATTCCTCGTCGACAGCAGACTGAACACCAATAGATAATCGGTTAACTCCCGCGTTTCGTAGGCGCTCGAAATCTAGCGTTATAGCGGTCGTCGGATTGATTTCTAAGGTGACTTCTTTCGCCCAAAAACTAAAGTTTTCACGCACGGTTTTCAAGATTTTCTCGATGTTTTCATTGCCAAGCAGGCTAGGTGTGCCGCCTCCAAAATAAATTGTGTCAAAAGCTAAACTCATCTCTTGGCTGTGTTTTTTCAATGCTTCACAAGTTGCATTTGTATATCTATCAATTAGCATTTTATCGCACTTAACCGAGTAAAAATCGCAGTAGGGGCATTTACTTTCGCAAAAAGGTACGTGGATATATAGGCCAATAGGTTTCATAAGCACTCCTTTAAATTGGCGCGTTGATCAAATAACTGTATCAGCAGATTTATTGATATGAAAGGCCACATAAAGGAACAGCGTTAAATCAATCATTTCGATTGACCTGGAAACGCAGCATATTTTACGTCTAAATCTCGCAAACCAGTGTCGTTGAGGGAAGTTGCCCCTTTCAACCAAATGTGTTCCTGCTTTTGTTCGAATTAGATATTTATATGGCACAAGATCATAATAAACTGTATCGATCGCTGAAAAAATCCTGACGTTCCATTTTTTCAATTGTTCGTACATTTTTCTAAGTACTTCAGCATCTCGGGTTCCACGTTTCCAATCGATGAGCTGTTTTGTGGTTCGGCAGTAAGCTTTCCAGATCCAAACTCGTCTTTTTTTGAGCGTAAAAAATGCCACATTTCATCGAGTTCAATTATGACGTTATCGTCAATTGGAGCCGGTTTGGAATAGTTTTTTTCCGCAAAACTCTTCACCCAAACGAACACAGAATGAACGTTGACTTTAAAAAA
>JAZQJR010000027.1:0-6655 GCA_045541715.1 Acutalibacteraceae bacterium | reverse complement strand
TGGACATCAAGGTCTTCAATTGTCTTTTTCTCTAAATACACCAGCTATCACTCCAATCTAGTCTATTATAGTAAAAAGTTTGATCAGAAAGAAAGGAGGAGTTAAGCAAATATATGAAAGCCGCGAGGCCAAAGAAAATATGAGCCCTCTTGCAAAAATAAACATGCAGCATGAAACATGAAAAAATAGCGAATAATTCAGGAGCGCAACTAACAGAAGATAGCGGCTATCAAGGAATTACAAAGTTGCATGCGAATTCCGTTTTGCTGAAAAAGTCTACCAAAAATCATCCTTTATCGACGCAAGATCGAAAACAGAACAGACATAACTCAAGAAAACGTATCGCTGTTGAGCATGTAATAGCCTTAGAGCGTGTCGTCAATAAAGATTGTGTGCACATTGCCAGATTTGATAAAAATCAATAACATTAACATCAAAGTTCAACAAAGGCGCAGGATCTGCCTTTGAAATTGCTTACTTGCAATTTTAAATGCAGGCCTTATGTTTTTATCGAACTTTGGTATTGGTGTTATTGGTTTTTGTTAAAGCTAACAATACGCACCCAAGCTTTATCGACGACACGCTCTAGTGACGAACATTTTACTTCAAGTTAATATCGGCAGCGATGTGCACAAATTTGGTGTTGAGGAAAGCGCTGTTGAGGAGCTAATTTTAAAAATTGGAAAATTAAGCGCTGTAAAATTGTGCGGTTTGACGACAATTTTGCCGTTGTGTGAAAACCGCCAAAAAGCTTTTCGATATTTTGATAAAATGCGAAATTTATTTGTTGACATGCAAAGAAAAAATATGGATAATACTAGTATGGAGCTTTTATCCATGGGCATGTCTTCGAATTACATAACGGCGATCTAGTGCGGCGCCAATGTCGTCAGGATAGGTTCCGCCCTCTTCGGGGAGTGGCATTTATAAATCTTATGGAGGTTGAAAATTATGGCAGGTTTAGTTCAAAAGTTTAAGGATATGTGGACTCCACCGGAAGACGAATTTGACTACGATTACGACGATAATAACGACGATGAAATAACGACATCAAAACGAGAAGCAAAATCCACGGCTCGAGCCTCGGTGCAGAACAACAAGGTGGTAAATATTCACGCGACGGCGCAGTTGCAAGTGGTCCTCTTTAAGCCGGAGCGCTTCGGCGAGGATACTCGTGCCATTGCCGATGAGCTCATTAAGATGCACACGGTCGTGTTGAACCTCGAGAACACCAACAAGGACGTCTCGCGCCGCATTATTGATTTCCTCAGCGGCGTGGCCTACGCCAACGGCGGGCAAATAAAAAAAGTTGCGACGAACACTTTCATCATCACCCCCTACAACGTCGGCCTGAAGGGCGATGACCTCTTGGACGAACTTGAAAATAGCGGAGTTTATTTCTAACAACATTCGAAACATTTTGGAGGATAACACATGATAACGGTTAACGACATCCGGGACGTAAAATTTAGAAAGACCAATCTCGGCGGCTATCGGCCCGAGGACGTCGATATTTTCTTGGACGAGGTCCAGGATTCTTACGAGAAGCTTCAGCGCGAGAATGTGAATTTGACGCAGAAAATTAAGATTTTGGCAGATAGAATCAATCAATATCGTCAGGACGAGGACAGCGTTAAGACGGCCTTGGTGAGTGCTCAAAAGCTGGCCGATATGTCCGTACTCGAGGCAAAAAAAGAGGCCGAAAGCATACTTACTGCGGCGAAAAATGAGGCGAACCGCCTTGTAACAAATGCCAATAATGAAATCTTGGCACAAAGAGAAACGCTACTTGGCTTGAAAAAGGCTGTGAAGGATTTTCGCGCCAACATTTTGTCGCTGTATAAGGACCACCTAAAGCTGGTCAATTCCTTTAACGCGGAGGACAGACTTCCGGCGAACTTCGCCGAGGAAGCTGCGCCGGCTGAGCAAGTTTCTTCTCAAGAGAATCAAGCAGTTGAGGTGGGGGAGAAGGTTACTGAAGAAGCCAAAGAAACTGCGCCTTCGGAGAAAGCAAATGATGTCATTGTTGACATAAGTTCGAATTCGAGACTTAGCTCAACGGCCAACCCGACTAGTGGCGCTATGGGCGACACGACAAGCAAGTTTTCGGACTTGAAATTCGGCGAGGATTATGACCTCAGCCGCGACGCAAGCGAATCACCATTGGGACTGTTTAGCTGACGCAGTCCCTATCACTTTTGAAGGAGAGTTACGACGAATGCCAGCGGACTACAACGAGACACTGAATCTTCCCAAGACAGACTTCCCGATGCGCGCGGGCCTGGCCAAGACCGAGCCGGCGCTCTTGAGCGAATGGGAGGAAAATAAGCTTTACGATAAATTGATGCACAAAAACGACGGTAAGCCATTGTACATCGTGCACAACGGGCCGCCTTACGCCAACGGAAATATTCATATGGGGCATGCGCTGAATCACATCTTGCAGGAGTTCGTGGTCAGATATAAAAACATGTCTGGCTTTAAGGCGCCGTTCGTGCCCGGCTGGGATACACATGGCTTGCCGACGGAGCTCAAGGCGCGCAATAAGGCCGGCGTGAGCAACTCGTCAGATATCTCGGACATGGAGCTGCGCAAGTTGTGCAAGGAGTTCGTGATGGACTACATAGACGACCAGCGCGCGCAATTTAGGCGGCTTGGTATCTTGGCCGACTGGGAGCATCCGTATATAACGCTTCAAAAAGAGTACGAGGCCAAGCAGATTGAGGTCTTTGCGAAGATGGCTTGCGATGGTCATATTTATCGTGGTCTCAAGCCGGTCTATTGGTGCTCGGATTGCAAGACGGCCTTGGCGGAGGCTGAAATTGAGTACGCGAATGATGTGTGTTACTCGATTTATGTGAAGTTTAGGCTCAAGAACGACAACGGCAAATTGACGAACTTGGGCATCGACTTGAATAAAACTTACTTTGTAATTTGGACGACTACGACATGGACCTTGCCGGGAAATGTCGCAATTTGCGTTGGGCCGAACTTTAATTATAACGTCGTCAAGGCGGCCAACGGAGAATTTTACATCATGGCCGAGGAGCTAACGGCTGCGGCGATGAGTAAGGCTGGCCTTGAGGAGTACGAGGTCGTCGCGAGCCTTGCCGGTAAAGAGCTAGAGTTCATGACGGCTGAGCACCCCTTCCTGGAGAGGGATTCCTTGGTGATAGTCGGTGACCACGTTACGTTGGAGTCGGGCACGGGCTGCGTGCATACGGCTCCTGGCCACGGCGTGGAGGACTTCGAGGTTTGCCAAAACTACGAGCAAATTGAAGTCATTGTGCCGGTCGACGATAATGGAGTCTTGACCAAGGAGGCCGGGCAATTTGAGGGCCTTAGCACAGAGAAGGCCGGAAAGCCGATCGCGCAGCACCTGGAGAGCCTCGGGCTGCTGTTCGCGACGGAGCGCATGGAGCATCAATATCCGCATTGTTGGCGCTGCAAGCACCCGGTCATCTTCCGGGCGACCGAGCAGTGGTTTTGCTCGATTGACGACTTCAAGGAGACGGCGCTTGAGGAGATAAAAAAAGTCCGATGGTTGCCGGCGTGGGGCCAAGAGCGGATCTCATCGATGGTGCGCGACCGCAAGGACTGGTGCATCTCGCGGCAGCGCAAGTGGGGCGTACCGTTGCCGATTTTCTTCTGCGAGGAGTGCGGCGAGCCGCTAATCGATAAGGACGTCATGCTGAAAGTTGCGGAGATGTTCCGTGCGGACGGCTCGGATTCTTGGTTTGCGCGCTCGGAGAAGGGGATTTTACCGGAAGGCACAAGATGTAAAAAGTGTGGCAGTCAAGACTTCCGCAAGGAGACCGACATCATGGACGTGTGGTTCGATTCGGGCGTGTCTCATGCGGCGGTTTGCGCCCAGCGAGAGGACCTCACTTGGCCGGCTGACCTCTACTTTGAGGGCGCTGATCAGTATCGAGGTTGGTTCCAATCTTCGCTGTTGACCTCCGTGGCGACGACCGGCAAGGCCCCCTACAAGACGGTAATCTCGCACGGTTGGGTCGTCGACGGTGAGGGCAAAAAGCAGTCGAAGTCGCTTGGCAACGGCATGGAGCCGCAGGAGGTCGTGAAGCAGTACGGCGCGGACATTTTGCGCCTGTGGGTGGCGTCGGCCGACTACCACGCGGATGTGCGCTTGTCGCAGGAGATCTTGAAGCAGCTCTCGGAGGCCTACAGGAAGATCCGCAACACGGCGCGGTACATCTTGGGCAACCTCTATGACTTCAACCCGGATGAGGACTCGCTGCCGGTGAGTGAGCTTTTGCCGGTCGACAAGTGGGCGCTCGACAAGCTAAATCAGCTCATCGACAAGGCAAGGGCGGCCTACGAGAACTTCGAGTTTCATCAGGTTTATCATAGCGTACGCAAGTTTTGCGTGGTGGAGATGTCAAACTTTTACCTCGACATCATAAAGGATCGGCTTTACGTTGAGCCGGCCGCTAGCGCCACTCGTAGGGCCGCGCAGACCACGATTTACTTGATTTTGAACGCGATGACGAAGCTGCTTGCGCCGATTTTAGCCTTCACGACGGAGGAGATTTGGCGCTACATGCAGCACAGACGCGATGAGGACGTGGAATCGGTACTCTTCAACGCGATGCCGGAGAAGATTGACCTCGATGTGACGGCCGACTTTGTCAAGACTTGGGACAGAATCGGTGAGCTTCGCGTCGAGGTGCAAAAGGCCCTTGAGATTGCCCGAAAAGACAAGGTGATTGGCTCGTCGCTTGAGGCCTGCGTGACTTTGCATTGCGACGGCGAATTGCATGACTTTGTGGCCGCAGTAAAAGACGATTTAAAAGATGTTTTCATAGTTTCGCAAGTTGAGCTGGAGAAATCTGGCGCTGGTAAGTTTGTTGCGGAGAGCATAAATGGCTTAACGGTGGGGATTTCTCGGGCGAATGGAAAAAAATGTGAGCGCTGTTGGAGCTATAGTGATACTGTTGGCAAAAATAGTAAAAACGAGAACATTTGCAGCCGGTGCGCAGCTATATTGAACGAATAACCTCGGATTGCGGTGTGTCTTCGCGGATGCGCCGCGATTTTTGTGGCGAAAAGTGGTGGTCGTTATGTGGATGATATTTTGGGTCGTGGCGCTCGTTGCAGCCGATCAAGTGTTGAAATTTATGGTCAGCTCGAGTGTGAAATTCTCGGGAGACATTACGTTAATACCGCGATTGCTAGACATTACTTATGTTGAAAACCGCGGGGCTGCCTTCGGAATGCTACAAAATCAGCGGTGGTTTTTTGTGGCTTTTGCTGTACTTATGATTTCATTTTTTATATACTTGATAAGGCGCAAAAAAATGACCGACAAAATGTTCTTAGCCGCGTCAGTGCTGATAATCGCAGGTGGTGTTGGAAATTTTATCGATCGGATTACTTTAGTCTATGTCGTGGACTATCTCAAGTTGTCATTTTTTCCGCCGGTCTGCAACTTCGCGGACTATTGCATAAGTATTGGCGCAGCAATTTTGTTGATATATGTGCTATTTTTTCATAAAGACGTCAAAAATTAGGAGCAGATTTTGTGAGCGAGATTGTTGAAATTTTAGTTGACGAGGCAATGGCAGGGGAGAGGCTGGATCGAATTATTGCCGAGAATGTCGAGGAGATCACACGTTCGTATGCGCAAAAGCTCATAAAAGAGGGGCGCGTCAAGGTCGATGGGTACGTCGTTGAGGATAAAAACTTCAAGGTGCAGCCAGAGCAAGCGATTGAGATTGAGTTGCCTGAGCCTGAGGCGCTGGACCTCGAGCCGGAGGACATCCCGCTGGACGTGGTCCACGAGGATGATGATTTGCTCGTCGTGAACAAGCCGAAGGGGATGGTGGTGCATCCGGCGCCCGGAAATTATCGCGGCACGCTGGTGAACGCGCTGCTGCATCATTGCGGGCAGAGTTTGTCGAGCATAAACGGGACGATTCGGCCGGGAATTGTGCATCGCCTCGACAAGGATACGAGCGGGCTGCTGATAGTTGCGAAGAATGATTTTGCGCATAAGAGCTTGGCCGAGCAGATAAAGGAGCATTCATTCTCGCGTGAGTATGAGGCGGTGATTTACGGGTCGCTAAAGAACGACTCCGGGACGATTGACGCGCCGATTGGCCGACATAAATATGATCGCAAGAAAATGTCCGTCACGTATGAGCACTCGCGAAATGCAGTCACGCACTATGAGACTTTGGCGCGCTATAGAGGGTTCACGCATCTTCGACTTAAACTAGAAACCGGACGGACGCATCAAATTCGAGTTCACATGGCTTATAGTGGGCATCCTGTGGCGGGCGACCCGGTCTACGGTCCAACACGAGTAATAAAGGAACTTCAAGGCCAATGCCTACATGCGCGTCATATTGGTTTTGTGCATCCGAGAACCGCGCAAGACATGAGTTTTGAAAGCGAATTACCTGGCTATTTTAAGGACTTTTTGAGGGATCTTAAGACATAGCGGAGGGACTTTGCTTGGAGAAGAGAAAAAGGGAGTGTTGATCAAATAATTGTATCGATAGATTTATTAACATGAAAGGCTGCGTAAAGGAACATTGTTAAATCAATCATTTCGAATTATCTGGAAACGCAGCATGTTTTTCGTCTAAATCTTGCAAACCAGTCATTTACTTAAAAAAATTGGCGATAGTTA
>JAZQJR010000026.1:0-1519 GCA_045541715.1 Acutalibacteraceae bacterium | reverse complement strand
CTCAACGGTCACGCCCGGCCAGTTTCCGACATGTTGGCGGCTGCCGGTGAGTTGATTAAACAATGTAGTTTTTCCACAGTTCGGGTTGCCAACAAGGGCTATCCGAAGCGTCTTTTTCTTACGTTCAAGTGCTGTAGTCTCCAGTTTTTCGGCCATCAATTCGTCCCTTCTCTAAGTTTTATGTTCTGCGCCTCGGCCTTGCGAATGCTCAAATCGAAGCCGCGCACGCTTATTTGTATGGGGTCTCCAAACGGAGCCACGCGCTTCATGAGCACCGCCGCCCCCGGCGTTATCCCCATATCCGCTATTCTACGCCGCAGGCCGGCCTCGCATGCGACCTCCTCCACGATGCCAGTCTGGCCAGGTCTTAAGTCGTTTACAGTTCTCATGCATGCGCCTCCTCGCGGCTGAAGTTTTACTACTTCTATGTTACAATTGTATCACGATAAGGCCTCGTTGTAAAACGAAAATAATGGGAAAAGGCCAAGGAGCCTTTTCCCATTATAAAATTGGGGCGAAAATCTTTCACAAGCAATATATTCTGCTATAGTCTGTTTGGCGCAGTGTCCCGTCGTGCTTGCCGCAGGGCCTTCGGCGCCTCGCGGCATCTAGCTGCTACCTACGGCACTACTTGACAGTTAAAACGCATCCACGAAAACTCAATTAAACAAGAGTATTTGATAGAAAAACGCAGTAAACACTAGACATCTAAAAAACAACCAGCCTAAAATAGACCTTATTTGACTTTGACCTTGGAATGTTGTAGTATTACACTTGAAGGCAAGGTCAAAGAAAGTTAAAGTTCAACTATGGGCTTAAAGCTGTTTGAGATTGTGTCTTGTTCTCTACTTGTGGTTGAGTATGGCGAATAAAAGTCTTATGAGTTAACTTCTTGTGCCTAAACC
Organism: Acutalibacteraceae bacterium; assembly: GCA_045541715.1. Lineage (GTDB taxonomy): Bacteria > Bacillota > Clostridia > Oscillospirales > Acutalibacteraceae > CAG-557. The sequence goes on along the minus strand of JAZQJR010000026.1, from coordinate 614 downwards.
TAAGTGAACCAGCTTTAGCTTACAAAAAGGAGATGATATTATTGAGGATTAGCGATGAGGTCGCGGCGTACCTGCTCGCGTTGCTCGAGGAGTCGCAAGGGGATATCCAAATTCAGCGCAACGAGCTCGCAAATAGCATCGGATGCGTGCCAAGCCAAATAAATTATGTCATAACCTCGCGGTTTACGCCCGAACATGGCTACATCGTCGAGAGCCGGCGCGGCGGCGGCGGATATATTCGCATCACCCGCATAAAAACTGAAAAAAGTACAGCAATTATGAATATAATAAATGCCATCGGCGCCAAGCTCGACGCGTTGTCGGCCGAGATGATTGTCGAAAGTCTGGTTCGGCGCGGGATGCTCGCGGAAAATACCAGCAAGTTGATGCTAAGTGCGATCTCAGACCGAGTTTATGCGGATATTCCAGTGAATTTGCGTTGCTCTCTGCGCGCTTCAATTTTGAAAAATATGTTATTAACTCAAATTTAAGGAGGAAAATCTATGTTATGCCAATCCTGCGGGAAAAACCAGGCGAATACCCACATCAAGCGGATTATAAACGGCGAGCTGACCGAGTATATGTTGTGCGAGAAGTGCGCCGCCAAAATGGGC
>JAZQJR010000025.1:0-2960 GCA_045541715.1 Acutalibacteraceae bacterium | reverse complement strand
TTTCTTTGGCCTCGCGGCCCGGCTGGGACGGCTAAGCTAATGAAAAATGCTTACTTGGGGCACTTCTAAAAATGGCCTTCAAATTATTATTTCACCATATGTTGTTGCGGTTATCCCCGCGGCGTTAGCTTCGTCGGTGTCGATGTGCATAGCTGGCAAAAAGTTTTCGCTGACGCAAACCCTCACGCCGTCAAAAGTGAGAGGGCGGACTTCAGACAAAACCTTGACTTTAACGAGCTGCCTATCCTCTAAATTAAATTTAAGCGCAGCTGCTGGGTCAAGATGAATATGTCGTCTGGCAACGATTACACCTTGAGACAGCTGTAAGCTGCCTTTTGGCCCCACTAAAGTGCAACCGGGTGTGCCATTCAAGTCTCCGGAATCTCGTATTGGAGCGGCAACGCCAAGTTTTCTTGCATCTGTTAGCGAGACCTCGATTTGTGTTTGGTCTCTAAACGGGCCGAGGATCGCAACATTTTTGATCTCATCTCTAGCGCCGATTATGTCTACTTTTTCAACACATGCAAACTGTCCCGGTTGGGAAAGCTCTTTTTTTATCGTAGGTTTGGTGTTTTCTCCGAATAACACTTCAAAGTCTTTTTCGCTCAAATGGATGTGTCGCGCCGAGGTTTCAACTAAAATTTTCAAAAAATCCCCTCCAGCAAAATGCTCTGTAACTTAGTATATTACTTTTTCGCAAAATTAGGCAACGCTGCTTTTTTTGTTTCTATCTATATCGTGATCTTATTGGCGCCGCGTTCTAGCAAAGTCTTTATTTTCTTTGGAATTCGTATCTTAACAATGTTGAGATTGGTTGGCTCAGCGCCTCGCGGCCGCCAGATGTTCGCTTAAGTCATTCAAAAATCGTTGGTGTCGATCAAATAATCAAATGTGATATAGTAAAAAGAAAAGGACGGGATAGATATGTACACGTGTAAAAAGTGTGAGTCAAATGAATACGTAAAAGCAGGCTTTGTGGGAGTGTCCCAAGTGAGTATTTTTCAATGGGTTAACTGCCCCAGCCTGGCCGCGAACCCAACGAAGTTGCGCTCTTGGTTGGCCGAAGGCCAGTAGGGCCTTCGGCGCCTCGCGGCGCGCGCAGATGCCTGCTCATGGCGAATTGTAACCGCCTTTTGAATAAACTATAATGGAAAGTGCTGGATGGAACAGCTAAAACACAAGTGAACGAGGTTAAATACATGAAGATAAACTCAAACTACGCAAACTTGCAGGAAAGTTATCTTTTCTCGACTGTCGCGCAAAAGAGGGCGGCCTTTGAGAAAAGCCACCCGGAGGCGGAGGTCATCAGTCTTGGCATCGGCGACGTTACCTTGCCTTTGTGTCAAGCCGTCGTGGAGGAAATGCAAAAGGCTGCCGCTGATATGGGCGCTAGGGAGACTTTCAAAGGCTACGGGCCGTACCAGGGCTATGACTTTTTGCGCACCGCCATCAAGGACTACTACGCGGAGAGAAATGTAGCTCTTGAGTTGGATGAAATTTTTGTGAGCGACGGCGCCAAGAGTGATGTTGCGAATATTCTGGACATTTTCTCGAGCGAAAATACGGTGCTGATTCCCGACCCGGTGTACCCGGTATATGTTGACACCAATGTGATGGACGGCCGCAAAATTCAGTACATTAACGCGAATGAAGCGAATAATTTCCTGCCGCTGCCGGATGAAAACGTTCACGCGGACATAATTTATTTGTGCTCGCCGAACAACCCGACGGGCGCGGTCTACAGCCATGGGCAACTAAAAAAATGGGTTGACTACGCGATTGAGAACGACGCAATAATCTTGTTCGACGCGGCCTATGAGGCGTTCATCTCTGATCCGAGCTTGCCAAGGAGTGTCTTTGAGATTGAGGGTGCCAAGAAATGCGCCGTCGAGATTTGTTCGCTTTCAAAGACGGCTGGCTTTACCGGTGTGCGCTGCGGATATACTATCGTGCCGATGGAGTTAAATCGCGGTGGAATCTCCATAAATAAGATGTGGTTGCGCCGTCAGTCCACCAAGTTTAATGGTGTGTCTTACGTCGTGCAAAGAGGTGCAGAGGCTGTGTTCTCGCAAGCGGGTAGATGGCAAATCGCGGAAAACATAAACTACTACAAGGAAAACGCGCGTCTGCTGAGTGAGGTTATGCGTGAGAAAAATATATACTTTACAGGTGGAGAGAATTCGCCATACATTTGGCTGCGCTGCCCTCAAGGTATGAGCTCGTGGGATTTCTTCGACTATTTGTTGGAAAGTTTCCATATTGTGGGTACACCAGGCGCAGGATTCGGCCAAAACGGTGAAGGCTTCTTTAGGTTGACTTCTTTTGGCGCAAGAGAGGATATCTTGAAGGCTGCGGAGAGGCTGAGAGGTATGGATGAGTGATGAAGGCCCTCAATCTGAATGGTAGGCAACGATTCCAGATGTAAAAATTTAAACCGGGTTAACTTTTGAGTAAGGAAAGTAAAAATGCTGCCCGCTATACAACACTTTTTGTCGGATTTGCAACTGAATAATAGAATTTTTTTACTCCCTAATTGAGTATTTATGGACTGAAATTTTTTCAATGCGTAAGTTTAAGTTCTTACTCGAAGACACGTTCCAGCAGAAATTGTGTCTGATTAGGTCATAAAAAAACTCGCATAACAACTCTGCTAAGGCTCCTCTTTCCACCACGACCTTGACTTTCTTGTAGTGTTAGTGTTATTATTAATTCAATTAATACGCAGTTGAAGGAGGGAAATGTGTATGCCAAATATTAAGTCTGCAAAAAAGCGCGTTAGGGTTATTGCAACAAAAACTGCGAAAAATAAAGCTTATAACTCTGCTTTAAAAACCGCAATTAAAAAGGCTAACGTTGCAATTGGCTCAAATACAATCGATAAAACTGAGCTTGTTCGTCTGGCTGTTAAAAAAATCGATCAAGCAACATCGAAAGGTATTTTGCATAAGAATACCGCAGCT
>JAZQJR010000024.1:0-3499 GCA_045541715.1 Acutalibacteraceae bacterium | reverse complement strand
AGCAAAAATCACCCCTTATCGAAGCAAGATCGAAAAAAGAACAGAAATATCTCAAGAAAACGTATCGCGGTTGAGCACGTGATCGCCTTAGTTAAGCGCTTTCGAATTCTTTCAGAACGCTATCGCAACCGAAGGAAACGCCTTTCTCTACGTTTTTCTTTGATCGCTGGTATTTGCAATTTTGAACAACTCTCTTAATTTCGCAAGAGGTATAATAAAATGTTATAATAAAATAAAAAACAAAGGTAAGGAAAAAATGAGTTTAGAGCAACAAAGACACGATATAAGCGACAGCGCTTGGAAAAAGATTAAAGCCGCACACCATTGGAGAAAAGGGCACACGTGGAGGAAATGCGAGGGATACTTGACAATTCATAAACGGCGTATTCTAGATTTTACGCAAAGGAGCGCCATAGAGAGACCTTTCAACAGAATATGGGAATTGGGAAAATGTTCATCACAGGTTTTGCCGTTGGAGAGATAAAGGAATTTGGTAAAATATTATAGCCGCGCTGATAGATGACGCGGATTTTGAGTGATTGCGATTACCACCTTTTAAGATTTTGTGCAAAGAGGCAATGCTTTTATCTTAACGGTACATATGCACTCTGTAATGGTGGTAAAATCGCTATTAATGCGAGCATAATTTACATTTATTATCGAAAAACTTAGGTTGCGTCTTGTCGTGCGAGGTCACTCGCGGGGCTCAACACGAAAATACACCTAGCCGTGGATGCTCATGGTATGCCGGTGCGATTTTTTCACAGGTGTTACCATCGCAGATCGCACAGTTGCAGAAAAATTAATATCAGGCTTTCGGGCTAAATATTTGCTGGCCGACCGTGGTTATGACACTGACGCTATCATCAGATGCGAGCTTCAAGCGGGAATGCTACCCGCAATTCCTTCGAAGAATGACCGCCATGTTTTGCGCAACTACGATAAACATATTTACAAGCTGCAACACCTCGTCGAGAATGCTTTTTGGCATCTCAATAAATGGCGACGCATTGCTACGCGTTATGCTAAGAACGTTTCTTCATTTGTTGCTGCCGTTCAAATTAGATGCTTCGCTCTTTGGCTAAAATTTATTGACGACACGGTTTAGAGTTGAGTGTGCGCCGCCATATTTAAGATGTTTCTTTTGGTTTATCTGTTGCGGCCGCGAGGCCACAGAAAATAATATTTATTTTCTGTGTGTCCAAGAGCCCAACGAAGTTGTGCTCTTGGACCGGCCGAAGGCCCCGTCAGGGCCTTCGGCGCCTCGCGGCGCTCTAAGTGCTCGATTCTGGCCATTCTTAAGCGACGAGCCGTTTGACTTCATTTGCCCTGTGCAATATAATTAAGAACAAATACAATGTGCTTTTTGGGTGTGATTTGTGTGAGATGGACGGGCCTTAATGAGCTGCGCGAGAAGTTCCTGACTTTTTTCGAGTCGAAGGGGCACTTGAAGTTGGACAGCTTTTCGCTTGTGCCGAGCGGTGACAAGAGCTTACTGCTGATAAACTCCGGTATGGCGCCGATGAAAAAGTACTTTACTGGCGAGGTTACGCCGCCGAGCACGAAAGTGACGACCTGCCAGAAATGCATTCGCACGCCGGACATCGAGCGCGTGGGCATTACGGCGCGGCACGGCACTTATTTCGAGATGCTCGGCAACTTTTCTTTTGGAGACTACTTTAAGAAGGAAGCAACGGCGTGGGCTTGGGAGTTTTGCACGAAGGTCCTGGAGTTGCCGGAGGATAAGCTTTGGGTGTCCATCTACGAGGAGGACGGCGAGGCTTTTGACATTTGGACGAAAAATGTTGGTGTCGACCCATCACACATCGTAAGGCTGGGCAAGGCCGATAATTTCTGGGAGCACGGCGCGGGCCCTTGCGGTCCGGCCTCGGAGATTTACTTTGACCGCGGCGAGAAATATGGCTGCGGCTCGCCGGACTGCAAGGTGGGCTGCGACTGCGACCGCTATATTGAGTTCTGGAACTTGGTCTTCACGCAATTTGAGAACGACGGCCACAACAACTACACTCGCCTGGAGCACCCGAACATCGATACGGGCATGGGCCTTGAGCGTTTGGCATGCATTATGCAGGGTGTAGATAACTTGTTTTTAGTGGACACTGTACAAAATATCATGCAGCACGTAAGCAGAATTGCCGGCATCGGGTATGGCGATAATGCACAAAGCGACGTTTCGTTGAGAGTGATTACAGACCACACTCGAAGCGTAACATTTATGATTGGCGACGGCGTTATGCCGTCGAATGAGGGGCGCGGCTATGTTTTGCGGCGACTTTTGCGAAGAGCTGCGCGGCATGGTCGACTTCTTGGCATCACAGAGCCGTTCCTGGCCGAGGTGTGCGCGACCGTGATAAAGGAAAACGAGTGCGCCTATCCGGAGCTGCTGCAGAAGCGAGACTTCATCCAGAAGCTGATACGTGTCGAGGAGGAGGGCTTTGCCAAGACGATTGATCAAGGCCTTGATCTCCTAAATGACGCGATTTCCGAGCTGGATGGTACCGTTCTGTCGGGAGAAGTCGCCTTCAAGTTGAACGACACCTTTGGTTTTCCACTCGACTTGACCAAGGAGATTCTCTCTGAGCGCGGCCTAACCGTTGATGAGGCTTGTTTTGAGGTCTTACTCGCGGAGCAAAAAAATCGTGCTCGAGCTGCTCGAACAAATGCTGGCGCAGAAGCTTGGGCAAATGGTACACTGGATTTTTCTCAAATAACTCCGACGAAATTTGTTGGATATGACAAATTGACCTCTCATGCGCAGGTTTTGGCTATAATTAAAGATGGATGTTTTGTAGAGTTTGCCTCCGAGGGCGAAAAAGTTACTGTAATTTTGGATGAGTCGCCATTTTATGCTCAAAGTGGTGGGCAAGTTGGCGATAGCGGCGAGTTGATTCTTAACGATGCTGTGATTAATGTCGGTAATACAACTAAAAATGGCTCGGGAATATATATGCACGAGGCGCTTGTGTGTGAAGGTGCAATAAAAGTCGGTTCTTCGTGCCAAGCAAAGATTGATGTGACCAAGCGCGCTAAAATCATGCGTAATCATACGGCGGATCACCTTTTGCAGGCGGCGCTACGACAAGTTTTGGGTACACACGTTGAGCAGGCGGGTCAGCTGGTTGATGAGAATCGCGTACGCTTTGACTTTACGCATTTCTCCGCGCTCACCAACGAGGAGATAAAAAAAGTTGAAGGCCTCGTTAATGAGGAAATTTTGCGCTCAGAGGCCGTCGTTGTGAACGAGATGCCCATCGATGAGGCGAAGAAAATCGGCGCAATGGCTCTCTTTGGCGAGAAGTACGGCAAGGTTGTGCGCGTGGTGAGGGTCGGCGACTTTTCTGTCGAGCTTTGCGGCGGGACCCACGCCGAAAATACCGCGCAGGTCGGTGTGTTTAAAATTCTCTCGGGGGCATCCGTCGGGGCCGGCGTTCGGCGCATCGAGGCGGTCACTTCGCTTGGCGTGCTGGAGGTGCTTTCT
>JAZQJR010000023.1:0-11051 GCA_045541715.1 Acutalibacteraceae bacterium | reverse complement strand
ATGCCTTGTGGGAACAAATTGGCATCCGCATTTTTTACATTTGTAGCGCTGTTCGCCCTTTACAAAGCCAGCTTTTACGTATTCATTTGACTCGCATTTTTTACACTTGCACATAGCTATTACCGTCCTTTTCCTTCTATTGTATCACGTTTGATTATTTAGGAAACACCCCCAATATTTTTACTAATAGTAATTTTCATTTTAATAGTAATCAATTTGAAACAAGCGGATGAATTAAGAGTCCTCGAGCGAAAAACTCTCGATGATTCGCAGTGCCGCGCTGCCAGTGGCAGATATAGCGGCGCTGACGAATAGGAAGAAATACAGAGCAATGCGAAGCGCTCCAAGCAAGCAGTGCGACAATATTTCTGACCGAAAAACCGTCTGGTTCGCAGGCTTGCGCTGCCAGTGGCAGAAAAAGCAAGCTTGACGAACAGGAAAAAACACAGAGAATTGCGAAGCGCGCCAAGCAAGGCGACAATATTTCTGACTGGGCAAATGAAAAAGCAGAACGAGATTACGAAGATTTAAAGAGCCGAGGTGAAATTTAATATGGAAAAATCAGTGTTTGAGACGCTGTTTGAAATCAACGTGAACGACCAGCCGAGAGCCTCGGCACGCAAGTCGCGACCAGAGAAGCTTTCTATGTGAATTTTTGATTCTCGCGATTAAGCTAAGTTCTAGCTAGGGGCGAATGAAAAAGGGCCTGTCTTACTTGTCTTGGTCGTATGCTGGGCGAAGGTGAAAAAGCGCTTTCTAGATGCAAATTATAATTTACGAAACGGAAAACGGCTGCATTTATTTTACCGACGGGTGCGTGGCCGCACTGGCCAAGTCGCGCCCCAATAAAAGTGCAACTGATAAATCTACTTTCACGCGAAAAGATTTAAACGCGAGCGAAAGTACTAGATGTTTAGATAAGCTTAGTTCGCGAAACGGCAGCGGAGCCTACCCGCTCGAAAGAAATTTACCGCTGGAAATCAGTATACTTGCCCTTTTCCCTATTCCGAAATATGTCAGCAGGAAAACAAAAGAGCTGATGCTAAATGGACGTCTTTTTCCGACTAAGAAGCCTGACGCAGATAACATTATCAAAGTTATTTTAGACGCGTTAAACGGCCTTTCTTATCGGGATGATTCGCAAATTTGCAAGGTTTACTTTGGTTCGCAGTACCGAGCTGCCGGTGGCAGCAAAAGCGGTGCTGATGAATAGGAAAAACACAGAGAATTGCAAGCGGGAGCGCACAAGACGACAATGTTTTTGACCGGGAACAAGATTTAAAAGGAGCAGCTTATGAATAAAAAAATTAAAATATTTAAAAACGAAACAAATATTTACAACGGCAATTGTTATGTCAACACAGTGATTTTCAGAGGTAGAATTTACGATGAATTTAAAAAAGTTGGTCTGGATGGAATAAAGTTTTCGCTACAATTAAACAACTGGAAAGCGTGCGTGGCCGCCGCAGAGACTCTCTGCGCACAGGTTAAGTCGCATGCGAAGCTTGGTGAATATAACAATACAAATTGCTCGTGATTTTATTCTGATGAGGAATGTGTAGTGTGTTTTGACATTTTGTAATTATGCCGCTAAAATAATTTAAACTTGTAAAGTGTATAATAACTCAATTTCGTGGAGGTTTTGTGATGTTCAAAAAAATTTTATCTAAAAAAGCTTTTTGGTTTAGTGTCGTCTTAGTGGTCGCAGTTGCTGGTTTTTCTTGCTTTAATAAGTATCCCGCATCAATAAAAACTTCTAACCTCGTTAACTTAGAAATCACTACTGATTCTGATACTTTTGAATCAGATTTGCTCGCAGTTAACGCCGGGGACCAAAAGTACGAAGATGAATTGTCGTTTGTGGCTATCGCAAAAAATGAGGGGCCATATATACGGGAATGGATAGAGTTTCACAAACTTGTTGGCGTTACAAAGTTTTATATTTATGACAACGAGAGTACAGACAATCTGAAAGACATTTTGCAGGATTACATCGATAGTGGCGAAGTGGTGTACAAATATCAGCCAGGCAAAGGACAGCAATTGATCGTTTACAAAGAGGCCGTCGACAACTACAAAGACAAAACCAAATATATGGGATTCGTGGATCTAGATGAGTTTGTTCTGCCGGTAGAAAAGAGCACCATCACAGACGCTATAGATGAAATAATGCAAAAAGATGATAAAATAGCTGCAGTCGGAGTTAATTGGTTAGTTTATGGATCATCTGGTTTAGTTGATAAACCAGATGGTTTGGTAACAGAAAATTACAAGTATAGGGCAATCGATAACTTTGAAGCAAACCGGCATATAAAGACCATATGTAATCCAAGAAAAGCTATCCAACCATTGGATCCCCATTCTTTTAGTTATAGTAACGGCTATTATTGTGTAAACGAAGAAGGAGAAAAAGTACCAGGGGCTTTCAATGAAAATTGCAAGTACAAGAAATTGAGAATGAACCACTATTTTTGCAAGTCTCAAAGCGAGTACGTAAAGAAGAAAAATCGCGGTCTTGCTGACCATACCGACGAACTAAAGAGAACTATGGCTGATTTTCACGCACATGATAAGAACGATATTTATGACTACAGTATGGAAAAGTATGTAGCAAAGCTAAAGGATAATCCTAAAGTTTATAACTCACTTGAGTACTTGCATAAAGCTAAAGCAAACTTGGCCGCATAGGTTATATATAGTAGAAACTCTGGTAAATATCATTTAGACATAAAAACCAGAGCATTTCTATTTTGATGAGCTGAAAGCTGCGTACCAAGCCATTTTGGAGTTATCAAGCGAAGGGTGCGTGACCACACAGGCCGAGTCGCGGCGCGGAGCCCGCGCAGGCTACATCGCGCTAAAGTTTTGCTCGAATAATTGGAGGCGTTTCCTAAATAATCAAACGTGATACAATAGGAAAAAAGGCTGTATAGATATGTACAAATGCAAAAAGTGCGAATCAAATGAATACGTAAAAGCTGGCTTTGTAAAGGGCGAACAGCGCTACAAATGTAAAAAATGAGGTTGCCAATTTGTTCCTACAAGGCAGAAAGGAAGGAGCAAGCAAGAAAAACTCCTGGCGGTCTGGATGTACGCACATGGCTATTCATTTATAACTATCGCCAATTTTTTAAAGTCAACGTTCATTCGGTGTTCGTTTGGATGAAGAGTTTTGCGAAAAAACTATTCCAAACCGGATCCAATTGACGATAGTGTAGTGATTGAACTCGATGAAATGTGGCATTTTTTACGCTCAAAAAAAGACGAGTTTGGATCTGGAAAGCTTATTGCCGAACCACAAAACAGCTCATCGATTGGGAATGCGGAGCACGAGGTGCTGAAATTTTTAGAAAAATGTACGAGCTATTGAAAAAGTGGAACATAAAAGTATTTTTTAGCGATCGACACAGTGTTTATCGTGATTTCATACCACCAGGATGTCTAATTCAAACAAAATCAGAAACACAGTTGATCGAAAGTAACAACTTTCCTCAAAGACTCTGGTTTGCAAGATTTAGACAGAAAACTTGCTGTGTTTCACGTTCACTTAAAATGATTGATTTAACGATGTTTCTTTATGCAGTCTTCTATGTCAACAAATCTATTAGTATGGTTATTTGAGCAACACCTCCATTTTTTGCGTTCATTTTTATTATCATGTCACTCATTATATTATTCTTATTGTATTGTAAGGCTCTAAGAACGAGACACGAGTTAAACAAAGCATAGAAGAGAAAAACAAAGAAAACAAGAGCTCTAACATTATAAATTAAAATAATGAAAAAATACGCTTGACAGTTGCCACACAAGATGATAAAATTTAGGAAAATAGTAATTCAAACAAACTTAGGAGGATGAAAAATGTCTACATTTATGCCGAAGCAGCATGAAGTCACGCGTAAATGGTACGTGTTGGACGCTTCAGGAAAGCCTCTCGGACGCGTTGCGGTACAGGCTGCAACTTTACTTCGAGGCAAACACAAGCCGACCTTCGCACCGCATGTTGATTGCGGCGACCATGTTATTGTCATCAACTGCAAGGACGCCGTGCTGACGGGCAACAAGCTAACGCAAAAGCACTACTATCATCACACGGGCTATATTGGCCACCTGAAGGCGACTCGTTACGACAAACTCATGGCCGAAAAACCGGAGTTTGCAATGACCTTGGCGGTCAAGGGAATGATCCCTGACACGACCATCGGCCGCAAGGCGATGACTCGACTTCGCGTGTTTGCTGGCGCTGAGCACACCCATGCCGCTCAACAGCCTGAAGTTTTCAACATATAAGAAAGGGGCGCTGAAGAATGTACAATAAAGCTTCATATTTTTACGGCACTGGCCGCCGCAAGAGTTCTGTGGCGCGGGTTCGCGTGTATAAAGGTACCGGCAAAATCATCATTAATGACAGGCCGATTGACGACTATTTTGGCCTCGAGACACTTAAGCTAATTGTTCGCCAACCGCTTGTTTTGACCGAGACTGACGGCAAATTCGACATCGTTTGTCGCGTAGCTGGCGGCGGAGTTACTGGTCAAGCCGGAGCAATTCGTCACGGAATTTCTCGTGCGTTGTTGCAATACGATACCGAAAATTTGCGTCCATTGCTCAAAAAGGCTGGCTTCTTGACTCGTGATCCGAGAATGAAAGAGCGTAAAAAATACGGTCTTAAGGCAGCTCGTCGAGCACCGCAATTCTCAAAGAGATAGCATTTCTTCAGACTGCCAATTGGGCGGTCTGTTTTTTGCATAAAAAGTATGACGGAGCCAGGCGCCGCGCGGTTTAGTGCGGTGCCGTTTTGTTTTTTGAGCGCTATTTTTAGCTAGTTAAAGCATCGTAATAAATTGTAACCCTTTTGTAACTAGCGATTTTCTTGCGGTTTGCACAAAGGATTTTCCATAAAATTACATAAAATTCGATTTTGGAAAATGTTTAAGCAAGAAAACCGGTCGCAAAATTAACAAATAGATGTTGATATTGAATAAAAATGCATCTTGTTTTTGTTTGACGATTGTTTCTTTTCTGCCTATAATTAACATTGTTAGCTTGACGCAAGCTCTTTTGAAGCTTGTCTTTAGCGCGCAGGGTACGAAACGGAGGAGTATTTTTGAACATCCTTAACCACTTGAAAGACTTATCTAAAAAGCAAACAAAGAAAATTATCGCCTTGGTGTTCTTGTTTGGATTTACACTATCATCGGCGATTACGGTTTCCGCGTTGAGCAAAGATGTTACCATAACGGATGGCGAAAAAACTACAAATTTTCGCACACTTCTATCAAAGACAGAGGCTCTTTTGAGCCAGGCGGGCGTTAAAATCGAAGAAAATGACAAAATCGAGAGAACTGAGCCTAGCGAAAAAAAGGTGAATATAGACATAAAGAGAGCCTTTAACGTGCAGGTCTTCTTTGACGGAGAATGGCACTCATATGTCGCGAACGATGGCACGGTAGTTGATTTACTAAAAAAAGAAAATATCCCGTTTGAGGGCAATTATTCGGTCGTTCCCGAACTTGACGCTCCTTTGGCCCCTGACATGCAAATTATGGTCTCGAGATTGTTTAACATTAACGTCTTCGTTGATGGCGAAAATAAGGCCATTGCGGTCCCGGAAGGCACTGTTGCCGATGCATTGAAGGTTTTAAACATCACACTTTCTGCTGACGACATAGTGAATGAGCCTCTTGACAGAGTTGTCGAAGAAGGCATGCCGATCATTATCGACCGAGTTGAGTATAAAGAGGAAACCAGCACGGAGAGCATCCCGTTTGCAACCACAACCAAAAAGACGAATTCGTTAAATAAAGGCGAAACAGCTATTGAAACGCCAGGTGTGAACGGCGAGAAAGAGGTTACAAAGCGTATAAAATATGTAAATGGCAGCCCCGCTCAGGCAGATATCCTCGCAGAGAAGGTCTTAAAAGAGCCGGTCACTCAGGTTAAGTTAGTTGGCACGAAGCCCAGGGCAAATGGTAAAGTTGTCATTCAAGACGGCACAATAACTGACGAAAACGGCAATGTTCACCGCTACAGCAAGGTGATAACTGGCAGCTGCACCGCGTATACGGCTAAAGTTGGCGCGCGAACCGCAACTGGCGCAGTGGCTCGTCGAGGGTTAGTTGCGGTCAATAAAAACCAAATTCCTTACGGAACGAAACTCTACGTTCCTGGCTACGGTATTTGTACGGCTTCCGACACCGGTGGAGCAATGATGGATGGTCGCACGTTGGTTGATGTCTACATGGATAGCGAAAGTGAGTGTCGCCGGTTTGGCCGCCGCAACTTGCCCGTGTATGTTTTAGTCTAAGCTTAAATTAAATTTGCATTGAGTTGTCTTAAATATACTCCCCGAGTAAAAATGACTCGGGGATTTTACTATGTTTTACTATAACGTTAAATTTTAATATATAAGCTGCTATGTATAAACAGCAAGAGATGGTACTTAATCATCTGCAAATTCTTCGAATCGCAGTAGTTTTTTCGGAGGAGTGCCCTAGTTGAGCATTTAAATAAAACTCGAGAGACAAAAAGCGGATTTCAGGTGAGGAAAATTCTTTTTAGCACGAGCAAATAGATTAAACGCATTAACAAAAATTTTGAAGACAGCCTTAGCTTTTCAAGTGATCGAAAAAAGCATTTGGACCTGCGTTGGAGCGCAGCAATGTGCTTGCGAATGTCAGAATTGACGCTTTCGGCTGTGAATGTGTGCGATTTGTCGCGGATTTCTTGTCACTAATGTTATCACATAAGTTCTGTTTTTTTCGCCTTGGTGTAGGCAAAAAGTTCATCCATTTCGATTACATCCACTGTTTGAGGTTTTTCCGGTACGTGTTCCTGTGAGCATGCTGAACTTCCTATTTTTTTATCTAGTTTTTTAATCCAGTTGTAAACCGTGGATTTATTTATTCCCATCATCCGGCCAACTGCTCGACCGCTGTTCTCGTCATAAAATATAGTGATGGTTTTTGCTTAAACTCCTTGCTGTAATTTAACTCCGTTATGAACTTTTTTGGGCACGCCTCGCATTTATATTGCTGTTTCCCGCGTGGCTTGTCAGCCTTCCAAACTTCGTCGTTCCCACATTTTTGGCATTTAATTTTATTTTCCATAGCATCATTATATCATATTGCCTCTCTTTTTGGCATTGCATTTTATTTCAGCAATGTTTATTTTCTATGTTTTGTTATATAATTAAGTGATCTTTGCGGAGTTTCTTCTTGAGGTAGGCAAGCAGCCAAAGCGCCCGCAGGGCGCGCGGTCACGCCACTGTCGTGACCGCGCCGACGCTTAACTTGAAAGGTTAAGCGTCACAAAAAGGCAAAACTGCAACAGAATTCAAAAAAAGAACGTACTTTTGCATTTTTGGCCCTGCGGGCCGCGGCTGGCCTGTCAACAAAGGAAAACTCCGGACAAAACCAATTTCTGAGGTGAAATTTATGCCACTAGTAAACACGAAAGAGATGCTAAAAAAGGCGTACGATGGCGGCTACGCGATCGGCGCTTTCAACGTGAACAATATGGAGATCGTGCAAGGCATCACGGAGGCATGCCGCGATTTGAATTCGCCGGTGATTTTGCAGGTGTCATCGGGCGCAAGGAAGTATGCAAGCCATACATACTTGATGAAACTTGTTGAGGCGGCGGTGGCAGAGACGCCTGTGCCAATAGCACTGCACTTGGACCACGGTGACAGCTTCGAGCTGTGCAAGAGCTGCATCGATGGCGGCTTCACATCGGTTATGATTGACGGCTCGCACTTGCCTTACGAGGAGAACGTTGCTCTCGCGAGAAAGGTGGTAGAGTACGCACACCCACGAAACGTCACAGTCGAGGCCGAACTGGGGCGCCTCGCTGGCATAGAGGACGATGTCAACGTATCCGCAGAGAATGCTTCATACACGGACCCCTCGCAGGTTGAGGATTTCGTCGAGCGAACGGGCGTTGATTCGCTTGCGATAGCCATCGGAACGAGCCACGGAGCTTACAAGTTTAAGCCAGGGCAAAAGCCGCAACTACGGTTTGACATCTTGCGCGAGATAGAAGCGCGCCTGCCGAACTTCCCAATAGTCTTGCACGGGGCCTCGTCGGTGATCCCGGAGTTCGTCGAGCAGATAAACGCAAACGGCGGGCAAATGCCAGGCGCGATAGGAATCCCCGAGGAGATGTTGCGCGAGGCCGCTAAGATGGCCGTTTGCAAGATAAATATCGACTCAGACCTGCGTCTGGCGATGACCGCGACAATTCGAAAACAGCTCGTTGAGAACCCAAGCCACTTTGACCCTCGGCAGTACTTAAAGCCGGCCAGAGAGGCCATCTACAACATGGTCAGGCACAAGATAGAGCACGTTCTGGGAAGTGCAAATAAAGCTTAGTTGAGGGCAGGCGCCGCGCGGTATAGTGCGGCGCTATGATGTGGAGTAAGATGGCAAATTTGTGTGAGTCACAAGTTAGTATTGCTTTGCCGAAGAAGCCGCGAGGCAAGAGGAACTCAAATTTTGAGTTCCTCTTAGAAACCAGTCCTCTTTGAGGGCTGGTTTTGCTCCATAAAAACTTTTTATGGAGCGCCTCGCGGCGCCTTTTCTGAGGCACCAACCGTTGACTTAGTGATTTTGCGACCATTGAGAAATTTATGCTATAATGGAAGCAAAAACGAGGGCAGGTAAAAAGCATGGACTACATAAAGGCGCTGTCGGAGCAATTCGGGCTGCGGGCGTGGCAAGTCGAGAACATCATCAAGCTTATCGACGAGGGCAACACCATCCCGTTCATCGCGCGGTACCGCAAGGAGGCGCACGGCTCGCTTGACGACCAAAAGCTGCGAGAGATCAGCGAACGGCTGACCTACTTAAGGGGACTGGACGAGCGACGCGAGGAGGTACGAACGCTGATAATTGGGCTTGAGGCGATGACCGACGAGATAAGTGCGGCCCTCGACGCGGCGCAGACTCTCTCGGAGATTGACGACATATACAGGCCGTATCGACCGAAGCGCAAAACAAGAGCCTCGGTCGCCAAGGAAAAGGGACTAGAGCCGCTTGCAGACATGATTTTTGCGCAAAATAGGAACTCTGAAGAGCCACTAGTTTTGGCGCAAGCCTTTATAGACGCTGAAAAAGGCGTGGAGACCGCGGAGGATGCGCTTCAAGGCGCGATGGATATCATCGCTGAGAACATCTCGGATGACGCCGGAATTCGTAAGCGCTTGCGAGTTGTCGCGATGGCACAATCGATTTTGACTTCAAAGGCCGTTGACGAGGAGAAAGATTCAGTTTACAAGCAATATTACGACTTTAAGGAGCCCGTCGCGAAGATCGCGAGCCATCGAATTTTGGCCATAGACCGCGGCGAAAAGGAAGATTTCTTGAAGGTTGCGGTTGATTTCGATATAAATAGGGCGCTAAACATAGTGTACTCGACCGTCGTGAAGGCCGGCTCGCCATGCACACAAACTGTACAAGCCGCCGCGGAGGACGCCTACAACAGGCTGATTTTCCCGTCAATCGAGCGAGAAATTCGCAATGAGTTGACACAGCGCGCGCAGGAGCAGGCTATGAAGGTGTTCTCGCTCAATTTGAGGCACCTCCTCATGCAGCCGCCGGTTAAAGGAAAAGTCGCGATGGGCCTCGACCCGGGCTATCGCACGGGCTGTAAGGTGGCCGTCGTGGACGCGACAGGCAAAGTGCTCGCCACGAACGTGATTTATCCGACGCATTCGCAGCTCAAGGTGGATGAGGCCAAAAAGTTGATTGCTGCGCTGATTCGCAAATTTGGCGTAGAAATCATTTCCATAGGCAACGGCACTGCCTCCAAGGAGACGGAGATGTTCGTCGCGGACCTGATTCGCGAGGCGGCACTGGACGTGTCGTACATGGTGGTGAGCGAGGCCGGCGCCTCGGTCTACTCGGCTTCCAAGCTGGCCGCCCAAGAGTTTCCAGACTTCGACGTGACCTTGAGAAGTGCCGTATCCATCGCGCGTAGGCTGCAAGACCCTCTTGCGGAACTGGTGAAAATTGACCCGAAGGCCATCGGCATCGGGCAATATCAGCACGATATGCCAAAAAAGCAGCTCGATGAGGCCCTTGGCGGCGTGGTCGAGGATTGCGTTAACACCGTCGGCGTGGATTTGAATACCGCATCGCCATCGCTTTTGTCGCGCGTCTCCGGCGTGAGCCCGGCCGTTTCTCAAAATATCGTGGCCTACCGCGAGGAGAACGGTGCCTTCAAGTCGAGAAATGAGCTTAAAAAAGTCGCTAAGCTTGGGCCAAAAGCCTTCTTGCAATGTGCCGGCTTCTTGCGCGTGGCAGAAAGCTCAAACGTGCTCGACAACACCGCGGTTCATCCCGAGTCCTACGACGCCGCCAAGCAGTTGCTTGAGTTGTGCGGCTTCACCCTCGCGGACATCAAATCAGGCAAAATTAAAGGCCTTAAGGCTAAAGTCGAGGAGCTTGGAGAGGCAACCCTCGCGGAGAAAATTGGCGTTGGTGTGCCTACCTTGCAAGATATCGTTACAGAGTTGTTGCGTCCGGGTCGCGACCCCCGTGATGAGTTGGTTCAGCCGCTCTTGCGCAAGGACGTCCTCGACATGAAAGACCTCAGGGAGGGTATGGAGCTCGACGGTACCGTGCGAAATGTCATCGATTTCGGCGCTTTCGTCGACATCGGCGTCCATCAGGATGGCCTCGTCCATGTGTCGCAGATTTGCGATAAGTATATTCGACATCCATCCGAGGTCCTTAAAGTCGGCGACATCGTTAAGGTCCGCGTGCTGTCAGTAGATGTCGACAAGAAGCGGATTTCCTTGACGATGAAATTGAATGGCAAGTCTGAGGTTGGATAAGAGCTATAGCATTTTTCTTTTTGAAAAATAAAAAA
The DNA here is from genome assembly GCA_045541715.1 of Acutalibacteraceae bacterium. Taxonomy (GTDB): domain Bacteria; phylum Bacillota; class Clostridia; order Oscillospirales; family Acutalibacteraceae; genus CAG-557. Next base: position 179 of record JAZQJR010000023.1, on the reverse strand, counting down.
AGGGGGGGCGCCGCCGCGCGGAGCTTGCTCCGCGCGCGAGTACAGGAACGCCATTTTAAATAAAATTAAGTTAAAACCTGTACTCGCTGGATGTTCCTGAAAGGAACATCGGCGGCGCCCCCACACTTATTTTATTTTTCGAAAAAAGAAAAAATAAAGGATTAAACGAAAAGAGGAAA
>JAZQJR010000022.1:0-2645 GCA_045541715.1 Acutalibacteraceae bacterium | reverse complement strand
GTTTTGCCGAAAAAGTCTAGCAAAAATCACCCCTTATCGAAGCAAGACCAAAAGCAGAACAGAAGTATCTCAAGAAGACGTATCGCAATTGAGCACGTGATCGCTTTAGTTAAGCGATTTCTGATTCTTTCAGAGCGCTATTGCAACCGAAGGAAACGCTTTTCTCTACGTTTTTTTGGTTGCTGGTATTTGAACTTTCTACGAAAATAAAAAAAAGTAGCAACTGCACCTTGACAAATAGGTTTTCAACGCCTCATGAAAGTGAATTGCAGCAGAAAAAAAGGTAAGTAGGACCTGCCTTTTAAAGGCTTACAAAAAAATTAAATTTTAACAGGGAGCAACAACCTGATATCCAAGCTTAGTAAGCTCACTAATAAAGCGGTCCGTCTTTCTTTTTTTGACACTTTAGTCTTAAGGTTTCGTAGGTAGAATCATCGTAGGGAACAAGATTTTTTAACATGTTAAAAATAACTACGAGGATTTTTCTAGAAAGAGCAATGGTTGCACATTTAGCTCCCTTTTGACTTTTCAAGTAAGGATTTCCTTTGGTTATATGGCAACTCTTTCTTTTGCCTGCACTTTCGTTGTTCCGGGACTCAGTCCTGCCCATGAACAAATATGCTGCGAACTAAAGTGTGTCATCAATAAAGCTGTGGCGCGCGCTGACGTAATTGATAAAATTCAAAGCAATTATGGCTTGATTTCGACAAAAAATTAAATTAACGTTTTGAATTGTAAGAAGACAATTTGTGTCAATTAATGAAGTCGTTATTTAAAAAAGAAGATAATGATCTCGTCTTTCACAATTTAAGGGGTTTCGCTATTTTTACCAACAATCTTATTTGACATCAGTGTGATATGGCTAGGTTTTATTGATGGCACGCCCTAAGTGTGCTAAAATTTCTAATTTCAACCTCAGGTTTTTGATTAAATTCTCCTTTTATCAAGCATGCTACAATTACGTCTCTATGTACGTCTAGTCCCATGGTACATGTCAAAAGGTCTTCCATCTTTACATCTTCAAGCTCAAGTATTGCAGGTTTTGGAATTACACGGGTTGGTAACCGAACTTTGCTACTCGTGCTATTCTGTTTGTAAACAGTGCTACATACTGTTGTTCTCTTGGGTAATTCGTCCACGTTGACAAACGGGATATGGTTTTTCACCAATGTTCAGCCGGACTTTCCCTGCATCTTAATTATACCAAAATTTCTCATTTCTGCACTTTTTTTATTTTCATTCTCAGTTGTGATTCTCTTTCATGAGGCGTTGAAAACTCTGTTAATTTCGCAAGAGGTCTGTTATATCACGTTTGATTATTAGTAATATCCCCATCTTTTGGGAACTAGGAAGTGGACATCTCGGCAACCTTCGCAAAATACACAAGCTCGGCGCTGCCGGCTTCACAAGCGCTCGCCAGCGGGTGACCCCGCTGGCCAAATCGCGCCAAAAATTGTTCAAATTTTGAATCCTTCTCACGCGGAATAAATCGCATCCAAACTTTAAAAATCTATTTCAGATGCTTCGACTTGCGTGCCGGCAGCCGAAACGTTCAGCGCCATCTCGGTAATTTCTGATTCTGTGGTTGCAAAGTTATTGCCGAGTTCAACGACGGACAAACCTAATCTGTCAAAGTTCTCTTGATTCATGCCCGTAATGTTCGCGAGTCGAGCGAGCACAGTTGCAGCTTTCTTGAGATGCCAAATTCGTTGTAACGCCAAGGAGCACCATAGTTTCCTTAAAGGAAAGCAAATTTTCGTTTTTTACGCTAGAGCATGTCGTCAATAAAAACATGTTATAATAAAATAAAAAACAAAGGTAATAAAAAAATGAGTTTAGAGCAAAAAAACACGATATAAGCGACAGTGCTTGGAAAAAGATAAAACCGCACACCATTGGAGAAAAGTGCACACGTGGAAGAAACGCAAAAGACACAAGGCAAGTTATTGCTAAATTCCGGTATATGCAGGCAAATGATAAAAAGGCTAAAAATAGGGGCTTGGCTTGATTCTTTTCCTCGGTAAAACTGTTGACATCTATGTAATGTTAGCAATGCCCCGCACACGAGATGCTGAAACATTTAGAAAAATGTACGAGCGATTGAAAAAATGGAACGTCAGGATCTTTTTTAGTGATAGATACAGTATTTATCGTGATTATATACCACACGAATATCCAATTCAAATAAAAGCAGCGACACATTTGATTGAAAGTAACAGCTTTCTGCAACGACACTGGTTTGCAAGATTTAGACGGAAAACTTGCTGTGTTTCCCGCTCCATCGAAATGATTGATTTGACGATGTTCCTTTACGCGACCGTTCATGCAAATTAAGTCTATCGTTATGGTTATTTGAGCAACGCCTTTATTATTTTTTTGTATTGGCACAGTTTCTTAAGTTCCTCTTCTTTGTGCTCAAATTGTGTGTGCACTTGCAGTTCCTCGCACTTTAATTTCAAGATTTTAATCTATTAGAACGGGTTTTAAGAAGTTATTTTCCACACCATTCGCTTTGCTCATAGGCAAAGCGAATTTTTGAGATGTTGTCTTTAAACAATTCGTTACAATAATCTAAATCAAATTCTTTGTAATTCCATTCAACTTCTTTATTGCGCTTGTAATCGTAGTACATTGGAAGCTTTCCT
>JAZQJR010000021.1:0-6893 GCA_045541715.1 Acutalibacteraceae bacterium | reverse complement strand
TTGGCTACGAACCAAGAGGTCAGGGGTTCGAATCCCTTCTGGCGCGCCACGTACGTCTATAAATTTTTAATTCCTTTTCTTTTTAATTAAATACTAGTAGGGCACCCTTCGGGGTGCCTTGCTAGTTTCTGCAGCCTTTTTTGTTAAAATAATTTTTCGAGCAAATTCATAAATTTTTCACAAACATCGATGAAATTAAAAGGCCTAAATAATAGGCCTTTTGCGAAAATAAATATACAGAGTAAAATATAAAAAATAGCAAACCACTCAGGATCAAAATTCCGGAAAATTACAGGAGTAAAGCGAAGTACGTTTGAAAAAATGGTAGAACTTCTGAAGAAAGGATATACCTGGAAGCATCAACAACGAGGGAAACATCAAAAACTAAGCACAGAAGCCTGGAAGTGCCCTATGAGAGGCGATCGAGAGTCTTATTTCGAAAAATTTATTGGCTCGAAAAATGATGGTTGACAAAATAACTATTCCAACGAATCTATCAATATAGTTACAACGCGTCCAAAATATTTTCGTATTGGATCCGGAAATCTTCGAAAAATATTGAGGCCAAAGAGACCCCAAAAGCGAGGGTTAACATCATCGAATTTAACGAGCCGCACAGCTTCGCCGAGAAAAAACAAGTTTTACGCGATAGCGCTGGTCAGCAGAGATATACTCTAAATCGTTAACTTCGATATAGCTTTCGATAAAGGTCGAGAGCGAATTCAGCGCTTAATTGATCTGTCCGTGAAGAGCGCCCATACTACTCTGATTTATTCGGCATACGCAGAAATGCGCTATGAAAGCGCTCGCGCTTCGCTAAAAAACAAATACCAAACTTACACCGTCGAGGGCATAAATCTTGACTGACAATACCAAATTCCACCTTTGCACCAAAGGTCCAAGTGCTTTTTTCGTTATATCAAAACACGCTAAAGCTGTTTTAAAAAATTTTGTCAACGCCTTTAACTTATTTGCTCATGCTAAAAAGGATTTTCTTCCCCTGAAAGATACATTTTGTCTCTCAAATTTTATTTAAAGACTCTACTGTGGGATTCCCCTTCGAATCGCCCGCTTGATTTTCTGCTTAATTTTTGATAAACTGTAGCTAGCTACATCTAAAATCTGAGGAGGTGCACACATGGCAAAGTGCGATGTTTGCGGAAAAAGTATCGCTTTCGGAATAAAGGTTTCTCACTCTCACAGACGCTCGAATAGAACTTTTAAGCCCAACGTTCGTCGCGTTAAAGCGCTAGTTAATGGGACTCCGATGCGCGTTCACGCTTGTACTCGCTGCTTGAGGGCAGGCAAAGTTACAAGGGCTGTTTAGTCGCTTGAAAATTTACCCATCTTTTTATAAATTCGATAGTTTCTATCGAGTTTATTTTTTCGTGCACAGCAAATAGAAATAAAGAATAAACAGAAACAAAAGCCTTATTCTCCCGCAATTAAAAAGCAAAATAGACCTCAAAAAAATACAATGGACAACTTTTAGCATTTAAGCTCAACTACAGCTTTACATTAGATGTGCCCTAAAAAACCGTTATGATATACTAGTGCGCGTCGTCATCAAATTTTCAACCAAAGAGCAGTACGTCTAATATGGGCCACCTCAACAAACCATGCGACATTTTTAGCGTAAAGAGTGGCTGTTCCGTGCCATTTTCGAGGTGCTAAATGTATCTCGACGAGGTACCTAAGGTTGTAAATATGCTTATTGTGGTCCTTCTTCGGAGGATTTACAGGTGTCCTTCCTGCTTGAAAAGCGTGCTGAGTGATAGCGTCAGTGTCATAATTTCAGTTAGCCAGAAAATATTCAGCTTTAAATTCAACAATCAACGCCTCTGTAACTGAGCGGCATTGCTAAATTCCAGTACACGCAAGTGAATACCCAGTAAAATCAAATTCTGAAAAATTGCATAAGTAGTCGCTTCTTTTAATTTTTACCGTTTGTAAAAATCGCAGTAATGTGCGCAACATTAGCAACGTCAGTAAGCAATCCACGACGGTAGCGTCTGTAACAAAAAAATCGCACCGACATATCTGCGCGTCACTGGCCAGGTGTATTTTCGTGTTAACCCCTATTCTGATCGAAAGGCTCGACACACAAGTCGCGTACATCGCTATTCGTTCACCATAGTATTGGCCCTCGCGTTTAATTTTAGCCGAAAACTTTGCAACAATTTGATATGTGCTATCTACTTACTAGATCATCGGGGTATTGCTAATGTTGCATACATTACTGTGGTTTCTACAAACGGTAAAAGTTAAAAAAAGCGGCTACTTATACAGTTTTTCAGAATTTGATTTTACAGGATATTCTCTTGCATATACCGGAATTTAGCAATACCGCCATCGGGATACACTTTAATGTGGCTGGCATCAATCATCAACCAGTCAAAACCCACATCACCTATCAGCTCGGCTGAAATATTTTCCCAAGCTCATTTATCTCTCCAGCGGCAAAATCGACGATTAATATTTTTCCAATGACTATATCAGGAGGAAGAGATAGCCACGGCACCCATGTGAGCAAAACACTCCGTTTATGAATTGTCGCGTATTCTTGGCGTTTCCTCCACATGTGTCCTTTTCTCCAATTACGCGTAGATCTTCAAGTTGTTTAACCACAATGTCATCAAAACAGAGGAGCTGTACAGCTTCGTCGAAAGAAAAAACAGCACTTACGTAATAATGGTGATGGCGCAGAAAATGCAACAAATCTCACACGTTTATAGTCGCAAGTACATTGCCGCGCTCCAACGCAAATCAAAGTGCTTTTTTCGCTCGTTTGAAACTTTACGAGCTGCTATGCACGTTTTTGTGCACACTTACAATAAACTTGATTAGTTTAAAAAACGGTTTTCGCGTATAAAAGCCGCTATAGGTTTAACAAAATTTTTGCCTACATTGCTACGCGTTGTTACTTTTTATACTTTGCCTTGTCCTGCGCAACTCGGTTACAGCCTCGGTGAGAACCTCATCGGTGCGCTTAATCACGTCGTCGACGTACTCGTTGGTGGCCTGCTTCATCTCGCGAGACTTAATTTTCGCCTCGAGCAAAATCTCCTCGGCTCTTTTCTCGGCCTGCTTGACGATTTCATCGCGTTCGACCATGAGTAATGCCTTTTTCTCCGCTGCCGCGACGATTGCTTCACCCTCACCGCGAGCCTCGCTTATGATTTGTGAGCGGTCCGCAATTATCGCCTTGGCTTGACGCAACTCATTAGGCAACTCGTCGCGCACCTCATTGAGCAAGTCGCTGATCCGCTCCACGTTGACGAGCGCCTTTCCGCCGCTCAGCGGCAAGCTCCATGCGTCCTTCACGATTTCCTCTAATTCTTCCAAAATTTCCTCGACTCTCATCGAAACGTCCTCCCGCGCAACTAAAATTTTCACTTGAGCTGCTCACGCCTGTAGACCGTGAGCATGATTTTGCCGTACTTGTACGACTTTGACACCCTGAAATTTTTTATATTCACCGGCAAAATTTCTTCCGCCGGGTGTTCACATATGATGATTCCACGCTCCGACATCACGTTGGCAACCAGGTCCAGCGCCTTTTGTAGTATTCCCGTTTTGTATGGTGGATCCAAAAACGCTATGTCGAACCGCTCTCGAGTTTGCCGTAGGAATGAGATTGCCTTATTCTGGACAACTTCTGCCCGCTCTAGTAATTTTGTCGAGGCTAAATTTCTCCTCACGACGTCTATCGCGCGCTTGCTCTCGTCCACAAAGGTTACCTTTTGCGCGCCTCTACTGAGTGCCTCGATTCCAATTTGCCCAGAACCCGCAAACAAATCTAGAAAACTCGCGCCTACCACGTCAAACTGAATCACGTTGAAGATGGACTCCTTCACCTTGTCAGTCGTCGGCCGCACGGCGTCTTCCTTTAGCATTTCCAGCCTCTTGCCCCGCAGCCTTCCCGAAATCACTCGCATCCTCGACACGCCCTCCTACAAAAGCCCACTATATTATGCAATATTTTCCACACTTTGTCAATAAAATTCATAGAGCTGGAGTGCCTTAAGCAGTCATCTGGGCGCCGCGAGGCGCCGGCAGGCCCGTAGGGCCTCCCGGCCATCCAAGAGCGCAACTTCGTTGGGCTCTTGGATACAAAGAAAATAAAAATTATTTTCTTTGGCCTCGCGGCCGCTGCGGCCAGCCTAAAGGTAAGGCACTCCCATACCGCTACAACTTCAAGCTTTATCCTCCCGAAAAAACTCCACAATGCCTTGCGCCAACTTTTTGTTTATTCCAGGGATCTTCATCAAATCCTCAATGCTAGCACTTTTAATTCTATCAAGAGTCTTAAAGTAGGTAAAAAGAAGTCGCGCTTTTTTCTCGCCAACGCCGTCAATTTTCGTCAAAGTGGACGTCAAGGTGTTCATTTTTCTCTTCTGACGATGATATCCAATCGCGAACCTGTGCACCTCATCCTGAATCGACGAAACAAGCGTGAAGGCGGCCCTGCTTGAGTTGATCGCGATTTCGCCGCCGTCCTTGGCGATAGCCCGGGTGCGATGCTTGTCGTCCTTCACCATGCCATATACTGGAATGTCAAAGCCTCGTCCACGTAAAAGCTCTCTCACGGCGCTAACGTGACCTTTTCCGCCGTCCAGCAAAATCAACTCTGGCAAGCGCTCAAAACCATCCGAAGTATCCTCTGTGGCCGTCTCATATCTATCCAAGCGGCGCGAAATCACCTCGCACATTGAGGCATAATCATCTTGGCCAACGACTGTCTTTATGGTAAATTTCTTATACGCAGACTTGAGTGGCCGGCCGTTCTTGAAGACCGCCATCCCCGCGACGTTTTCACTGCCAGCTATGTTCGAGATGTCGTAGACCTCGATGTACACGGGCGGCTTTGGTAGCGACAACAACTTCGCCAGCTCATCCAGGGCCGCGGTCTCCTTGAAGGTGCGTCCGAGTCGCTGAGAAATCCGCTCCGCTGCGTTATTGCGGCACATCTCGACCAACTTGAGCGCCTCTCCCCTTTGTGGCACCAAGATGCTCACTTTTTTGCCTTGCCGCTGCGACAAAAACTTCTCAAGGCTCTCTTTCGCGTCGACTTCGCCGTCAATCAAAATCGTCGCGGGAATCTCCTTTTTGCCCATGTAGTACTGCGCGACGAACTCCGAGCGCACAATCGCAGCATTGCCGACCTCGTTGAGGATATAATTGTCGCGGTCACATAGACGTCCACTCGAAAAGCGAAACACCTCGAAGCTCGAGAGGCCACCCGCCTGCACCAAGGCAATCACATCTTGATCTTTGCCGTCCGTCGTGACGACCTTTTGACGCTCGGAGATTTTCTTTATCGCCGTAATTTTGTCTCGAACTTTCGCAGCTTTTTCGTACTCTAAGGACTCCGAAAGCTCGTGCATTTTCTGAGTCAAACGCTTGAGTGAGGCTGAATCGCCGCCCTTTAAAAACTCAATCGCGTCGTTGACGTTCTCCATGTACTCCTCGTGGCTTATCTTGCCGACGCACGGCGCGCTGCACTGGTTAATGTGGAAGTTCAAACAGGCGCGATTGTTGCTGCCTTTCGCGCGAGAGAAGTCCTTTCGGCAACGCGGCAACTTGAAGATATTTTGCGCCTCCTCCACGGCCTTGCTGACGTACGCCGCACTCGTGTAGGGGCCAATGTAGGTCGCACCGTCGTCCGCCAGCTGCTTCACGTCGTAGATGCGCGGCCACTTCTCGTTCGTGATTTTTATATAGTTGTAGCCCTTGTCGTCCTTGAGGAGGATGTTGTATTTGGGCGCGTGCTGCTTGATTAGGCTGCACTCCAGCACGAGCGCCTCGAACTCGCTGTCCGTGAGGATGTAGTCAAAGTCGCTCACGTTCAAGACCATCTTGCGAACTTTTTCCTCGTGATTCTTCTGCGAACCAAAATATTGACTCACCCTGTCCTTGAGCGCCTTGGCTTTGCCGATGTAAATTATTTTTCCGTGCGCGTCCTTCATGATGTAAACACCCGGATTCGTCGGCAAATTCATGGCTTTATTGCGCAAAAATTTTAGTTTATCCTCCACCTTGAGTGCACCTCCTCTCTTCGCTTTGGAGTGCCACGCCGTGCTTGCAGCAGCGGCCGCGAGGCCAACGAAAATAAATTTTTATTTTCGTTGTGGCGCATAGCTCAACTTCGTTGAGCTATGCGCTGGCCGAAGGCCCTACGGGCCTTCGGCGCCTCGCGGCGCCCAGATGCAAGCCTTGGGCACTCCTTCCTCTCGCCTATAAATAAAAGCACCGAAAATCCGGTGCTAATTGCTATAAAATATTATAACCCAAAAGTGGCCTAATCTGCAAAGCCAGACTCAATCAACTCAGCGAGCGCCGTAACAGCAGCTTCCTCGTCGGGGCCATCCGCGATGATTTTAATCTCGGTGTCGCCGAGGATACCCAAAGACAGTACGCCTAATAAGCTTTTTGCGTTCACACGACGCTCATTGCGCTCCACCCAAATTTGGCTTTTGAACTCATTTGCTTTCTGGATGAAAAACGTTGCGGGGCGGGCATGCAATCCGGCTTGATTCTTGACAAGAACTTCCTTGCTAAACACGATAAACCACTCCCATATAAGTAAACTTTTTGCGACAAAATTCTCACAACATCAATCCACTATCAATTATAGCACAATAAATAATATCGTCAAGGAGTATAATGTAAATCTAGTGTTGTGCACTACTGCGCGTAAGGTTGAGTAACGTTTTATTGGTTAAGTTGCTGCAAAATTTACGCTATAAGTTATTTGTTTCAATTATTTTCCAAGTTTTGGTGTTAGCCTTCCGTTTTAAGATGGCTTGATCAGACCCATTGGCGCCGCGAGGCGCAGAAGGCCCCGAGGGCGCTCGGTCCGCCCAACACACAACAAAAATGAGGGGTGGGGC
>JAZQJR010000020.1:0-2043 GCA_045541715.1 Acutalibacteraceae bacterium | reverse complement strand
GCTTATAGCCAAGATGTCATGCGGATTTGCAGAACCTTCTGTTAGCCTGTCGCCGGCCGAAACAATGTCGCCCTCTGAGACACGAACCCTAGAACCAAACGGAATCAGATATGAAACTTCCTCGCCTGACTCTGGGTTTCTAATGACGATGTGCTTATTTTTCTTTATATCTTCGAACCTAACTTCGCCCGAAAGCTCGCTCAAAATGGCCAAATGTTTCGGTTTTCTGCTCTCAAACAGCTCCTCAACACGCGGCAAACCCTGAGTAACGTCGGCGCCGCCGGCAACACCACCAGTATGGAACGTTCTCATCGTGAGCTGCGTACCGGGCTCGCCGATTGACTGCGCCGCAATAATACCAACAGCCTCGCCAATGTTAACAGGCATGCCGTTAGCGAGGTTCGAGCCGTAGCACTTTTTGCACACGCCCTGCCGCGCTCTGCAGTTGAGAATCGAGCGAATCTCAATCTTCTCGACGCCGGAATTTATAATGATTTGAGCATCGTTGTCGTCCATCATTTTGTCTTTGCTTACGAGAATTTCGCCGGTTTTCTCGTCGACAAAGTCGTGACACAAATAGCGGCCCACAAGTCTCTCGTGGAAGCTCTCAATCGACTCCTTGCCGTCCTTAATCTCAAAGACCATCAGGCCCTCGTCGGTGTGGCAATCGTCCTCACGAATGATGACCTCCTGTGAAACGTCGACCAGACGGCGGGTGAGGTAACCAGAGTCGGCGGTTCTAAGCGCCGTGTCAGAGAGGCCCTTTCGAGCACCACGCGAAGAAATGAAGTACTCAAGAATATTCAGGCCCTCGCGGTAGTTGGCGCGAATCGGGACCTCGATTGTTTTACCGGAGGTGTTGGCGATAAGGCCACGCATACCGGCCAGCTGACGAATCTGGGTCATGGAACCACGCGCACCGGAGTCGGCCATCATATAAATTGGGTTGTAGCGATCGAGGTTTTCCTGCAGCGCCTTAGTGACGTCGTTGGTGGCCTTATCCCAAATCTTAAGCACATGGGCTTCTCTTTCCTCATTAGAAATAAGACCCCTTTTGAATTGGCGAGAAACCTTCTCGACTTGCACCTCGGCGTCGGCCAGAATTTGCTTTTTAAGCGGCGGAATAACCGCATCGCAAACGGCAACAGTGATGGCGCCCTTGGTTGAGTACTTAAAGCCCTGAGCCTTAATGTCGTCCAAAACCTGCGATGAGCGCTCGGTGCCGTGAACCTTTATGCATTTGCTAATAATCTTGCTGAGCTGCTTTTTGCCGACCAAAAAGTCGACTTCAAGTTTCAGGCGCTCAGCGGGGTTTTTGCGGTCAACAAAGCCCAAATCCTGCGGAATTGGCTTGTTGAAAATGATACGGCCGGCAGTCGCGTCAATAATGCCGCTAACCTGCTCGCCATCGACGGTTATGCTTCTTCTGACCTTAATTTTTGCGTGCAGAGAAATAATTTTAGCATCATAGGCCATCAAAACTTCGTCAAAATCCCTAAAGACCTTGCCCTCACCGGGTTCGCCGTCTTTAGCTAAAGTCAAATAATAAGAGCCCAAAACCATGTCCTGACTAGGCACCGCAACCGGCAAGCCATCGGAAGGTTTTAACAAGTTGCCGGCAGCCAGCATCAAAAAGCGGGCTTCGGCCTGGGCCTCCGCAGAGAGCGGAACGTGAACAGCCATCTGGTCGCCGTCGAAGTCAGCGTTGTAAGCGGCGCAAACCAGAGGGTGCAGTTTTAGGGCGCGACCCTCGACCAAAACTGGCTCAAAGGCCTGAATTCCCAGCCTGTGAAGTGTAGGCGCACGGTTTAAAAGCACGGGGTGGCCCTTAATCACGATTTCCAAAGCGTCCCAAACCTCAGGGCGGGCGCGGTCAACGGCCTTGCGCGCAGACTTTATGTTATTGCAGGCGCCGGTCTCAACCAGACGCTTCATAACGAAGGGTTTAAACAGCTCGAGGGCCATTTCCTTAGGCAAACCGCACTGATACATTTTCAGTTCGGGAAGTCGGATCGTAGCCATGTCGTTCTGTGAGCCAAGGAG
>JAZQJR010000019.1:0-4058 GCA_045541715.1 Acutalibacteraceae bacterium | reverse complement strand
TGAGATACTTCTGTTCTGCTTTTGGTCTTGCTTCGATAAGGGGTGATTTTTGCTAGACTTTTTCGGCAAAACGGAATTCGTGTGCAACTTGGTAAGTCCTTGATAGCCGCTATTTGCCGTTAGTTGTGCTCCTGAATTATTCGCTATTTTTTCATGTTTCATGCTGCATGTTTATTTTCGCAAGAGGTTTAATGAATCGCTAGATTCAGCAAACACTAAAGCGTTACATGTCGTTATATAGCCAATACCCTCCCTGTTGGCGCAGTTATTTGATCAACATGCTCGTTAGATCAATCGTTTAGAGGGAGCTTAGCAACAGGGCAGATTTTTCGTCGAAATCTTGCAAACCAGTGGCGTTGTGAGAAGTTGTTGCTTTCAATAAAATGTGTTTCTGCTTCATTTGTTTCGCACTTTTTGCACTTGTACATATCTATGGTGTCATTTTCTTTCTATTATATCACCCTTGATTATTTAATCAATACGACCCCAAAAATACAAGCCGCAACCATATCTGAGGTTGTGGCTCTTTTTATGATGGTCACTTCGCCAAGATGTAATAATCGAGGAGCTTATAGAGGCGCATCTTGGCTTTTTTTATGTGGCGTGAGGCGGTAGATTTCCCGATGCCCAGGCGGCAAGCGATTTCCGTTACGGTTAGATTTTTATAGTACCGCATTACGATGCATTGTTGTTGACGTTCTGTGAGCTCGCCGGCGATAACTTTCGATAAAATTTTGACCAGTTTTTTATATTCTTTTTCGTTTGTATATTGCATACCTTTGTTGTATTCCATCATCCCGGCGATGGATTCTGTGAACTCTGTTAGCGACAATTTGCTACTCATGGATATCTCTTCTTTCACAAAGTTTTAAGTATTCGCTGGTATGTTTCAAGTCAAGACAAATTGAATAAAGTATCGAAACTCTACGTTGAACCTCCCTTTCCTCGTCTGGCGCGGCGAACTTCAGCTGACTTTTGAGATTTTTTACATATTTTGAAATGTTTTTGTATTGCGTAAAATACTGAGCATATAGTTGTTTGTAACTCATATTGACCTCCAAATTTATACACGAATCGTGCATATAGAGATATAAACATACAAGAAAAAACCATTGCTTACAAAATGCGGTTCAAAATAAAAAATCCAGGTGTTATAAAACAAATACTAGCATTAAGAAACTAAAAAGTCAACGCGCAAATTAAAATTTTAATAATAATTAAAAATCGAGATAAAATAAATTAAAGTTGCTGAAAAAATTTAAAAATAAGCTTGATTTCACGAAATGTGTATATTATAATAAACTCAAGCCATAAAAAGGAGACTCAATTATGTTTAACGAAAATTTTAAAGCATTAAGACAAGCACGCGGACTCACTCAAGCTCAAATGGCGGACAAGCTGGGCATCTCCATCTCTGCTGTTAGCATGTACGAGCAGGGGCGAAGAAAGCCCGACAACGATATGTTGAGGAAAATTTGCGAGAAATTTAGGGTTAGCACGGACTCTTTGCTGGGGATAAACGTCAAGGGAAACAGCGAGGGCAAATCTGTAGATGAGTTTATCGATGAAGTCACCTACACGTTGATGTCGCAAAAAGGTTTGATGTTTAACGGTAGGCCTATCACTCGAAAAGATAAGGAAAAAATCGCCGAGGCAATAAAATTCGCAACAGCAGTGGTGACCTCCCAAACCGCCACTGCGTTCGAGAGGGGCATGTAGAACTTAAAGTTTTCGGCGTTGGGGGTGAGAATGATAAAGTATTTTGTTCACAGTTTGGTCGTCAAGTTCGGAACGAAATCTCCTTTTGAATTGTGCGAAAAACTGAATATAACTGTGCTGTTCGTCGACCTTCCTGAGAGCGTGGACGGCTTTTTTCTCAATGCCGAAAATAAAAATTCTATACTTATTAAAAGGGATTTATCTCCGCCGCAAAAAGAAAAGGTCTGTGCGCACGAGCTCGCTCACGCCTTGCTGCACAGCTGTGTAAATGTGACTCACTACGAGAACACCCTCCCTGGCTACGTTGAGAATCTGGAAGCCGAGGCGGAACTTTTCGCGCGGTGCTTGCTGGAGGATTCACAAACATAAATGCCAATATAAAATTCCAGGAGAAAAAAAGTATAAGAAATGACGTTTCGCTCAAAAATGAGTTGACTTTTTATGCGTCGCCCAATATAATACGTTATATTGTAATTACAATTGATTATTTATTTGGAGGAGATTTTTCAAATGAACTGTTTAATCGCGACATTAACCGCAGCTTTTGTGGCGCTTGCCGGACTAGGAATAGGAGCAAATCGTCTTAGCGGACAAAAAACTTTGGAGCAGCAGGAACAATCGCAATTCACTTATGTTTCTGATTTTGCCGGAACAAGCAAGGAACCAGAACAAGCACCTGAACAAAACGGCGAGCCAACCCCAGAAGAGATACCTGAGGTTGACGTGGACAAACAAAAAGACGAACCGGCCCAGGAAGAAAAAGAGGCGCAACCTGCCGAGTCTGCACAAGCTGAGGTCCCCGACCTTACTGCTGATATGGTTTACAATTGTAACGATGCTTGTCATCAAGTTGCAGTGCTTAACGGCATCGATTCAGCAGAATCTATCTGTGGAGAATATGGCGCAAAACAACCAATTAGTGTTTTGTTTGTTTACAAAAAATGTGCAGAATCAAGAAGCGCTGAGGAAGTTACTGCCGAGGCTAACAAAATTATTGATGATGCTACTACTGAGTTTAAGGAAATGTGGAGTAACCAAGAACAACAGCCCAACACTCCCGGTCCCACGCTGACTAATATGATAATCTCGCGTGCTAAAGAGCATGGACTTGATTTGACGACTCGTTGTGGTAGCAGCTCTTACACAGATGTTTATGATGCATGGTTGCATGCATCGTTGAATCAATTGTTGCGTGTCTGCGGTGCACGCTTCAACTCTGCGATGCATTTCTTAAATCATGTTGTTGTAAATAGTGATCCTAACCACTGGATGGATCGATACAACTGTGAGTGGCTGAAACAAGATGGCCATGACTGTTCCTATCTCGCTGGTGCAAGGTGCGCTACTCTTCCTTTCTGCGAAGCAAATAAGGATTTCCCAGGTTGCGAGCAGTTCTTGGATATATACGGTAACTGCGAGAAAATACTTGCGGATGCTGCTAACAAAAATGAGCTTTAAAGTTTAAGTAGAGTTAAAACGTCCCCTTAACGCAAGTAAAGGGGATTTTTTGTCGTACTGATTTAGTATTTGTCTTCACCCTGCACGGGCTCACTTATACGCAAATTTAGCAATGCTGTTTTGTGTAGTATTGCCAAATCTGTGTAGATTTAGGCAAAAGACCTTGTGAAATCAAAAAAGCTATAAACCGTCGTTTGACTTAATTCTTTCCATCGTCAAAACTGTCGCTATCTATGCAGCTTTAGCAACGCCCCCAAACGAACGCCAAATGAAAGTTGACCTTAAAAACTTGACAACGGTTCTGAACGAATATCCGTGTGCGGACATCCTGACCGCCATGATCTTTTCTTGTTTGCTCCGTCTTTTATGCCTGGTTGGAGCAAATTAGCAATCCCCTTTCTTTCAATTGTACATATCTATGCCGCCTTTTTCTTCCTATTGTCTCACACTCGATTAATTAAGCAACACTCCAGTGAAAAGAGGTTAACTTAGAATAAAAAAGCAAACCTCACCGCAGTCGCCCCATTGCGACAGCCATATCTGGGGCTTTGAAGAGACTTGTCCCGGCGACGCAGATATCCACGCCAGCGGCGGCCGCGACTTTGACCGTAGACTCGTTTATGCCGCCATCGACTTCTATTAAAGTCTGCAGGTCGCGCGCGTCGATCTCTGCTCGCATGCGCTTGACTTTCTCCATCATCTCGGGCATGAAGGATTGTCCGCCAAACCCAGGCTCAACGGTCATCACGAGCGCTAAATCGAGCTGCTCGAGGTAGGGTAATACGACCTCATCTGGCGTGCCTGGCTTTATCGAGAGGCCTGCCTCCTTGCCGAGCGACTTTATCTGCTTTATCGCGCCGGAGATGTCCTTCTCGGCCTCG
>JAZQJR010000018.1:0-7279 GCA_045541715.1 Acutalibacteraceae bacterium | reverse complement strand
GCACAAATGTCTAATTCAAACAAAATCAGAAACACATTTGATCGAAAGTAACAACTTTCCTCAAAGACACTGGTTTGCAAGATTTAGACGGAAAACTTGCTGTGTTTCCCGCTCCATCGAAATGATTGATTTGACGATGTTCCTTTACGCGGCCATTTATGTCAATAAATCTATCGACACGATTATTTGATCAACGCGCACCGAAATATGTAGTTGCTAACTTTCCATCCATCACTCTAACCAATCTTTTCCTTCGCAAGGAATAGTTTTATTTGACTATAACAATAGCTCTTTTTGCCTGCCAATGTTTTAAACAAGAAAGCAAATATTATTTATTTTTTGTTTATTTGGCTCGCGTGGCCCTTCATTTTTAAATTTTGTTGACCTCTGCTATAATGGTAAAAAAGACCTGTGGGCTAAGAACAGAACCTGTTCCCCTATTTTTAAGAACAAGGCCATTTAAATACAAGGACGTGACAAATTTGTTGAAGGTAGAATTAATTTCTCATACGAGCGAACCTGAAAAATTGATTGCCTGCGCGGCGAAGCTGTGCTACTCTGAGGTGGGCGCGGACAAAATTAGCGAGGGCCTCTCAGATGAGAAGGTGAGTAGCTTTGTGAATATGCTGGCGGAGATTGGCCATGAAAGTCCGATCGAGCATGTCAAATTCACGTTTGCCATCGAGGGCGTCTCGCGAACGCTTCTTGCACAACTGACCCGGCATCGAATCGCATCGTACAGCGTGCAAAGCCAGCGCTATGTCCGGATAAACGATTTTGACTATGTCTTACCGCCGGAGATTGCTGCAATAGACGAGGCTCGGGAAGCCTTTGTCGCGGCGATGCGAGAGGATGCCAAGCACTATGAAAAGCTGACGAAAATCCTCAAGCAGAAGCACAAAGAGGCCCTCATGGGGCGCGGCAAGGAGGAGGAAATCGCGGAGAGGCTGGCAGAGAAAATGGCCATCGAGGATGCGCGATATGTTCTGCCGAACGCGTGCGAGACCAAGCTGATTTGCACCTTTAACGCACGCAGCTTGCTGAACTTTTTCGCGCATCGTTGCTGCAACAGGGCCCAATGGGAAATCCGCGAGTTGGCCACCGAGATGCTTCGCTTAGTGTCTCGGGTTGCGCCAAACATCTTCAAAAAGGCTGGCCCAGCGTGTTTATTCGGGGCGTGTCCGGAGGGCAAAATGTCTTGCGGCGAGCAGCTGAACGTGAAGAAACGATTCTCGGAGGTAAAAGGAGAAGTAGTATGTCGCGCGGAAAACTGATTGTCATCGAGGGCCTGGACGGAAGCGGAAAAGCCACTCAAACGAGCCTACTTTGCGAGAAACTCGCGCGTCAGAAGAAGGCCTTTCGCAAATTGAGCTTCCCGGACTATAATGAGCCGTCCTCGGCGCTGGTGAAGATGTACCTCAATTCGGAATTTGGCGCCTCGCCGGAGGAAGTGAACGTCTACGCGGCAAGCTCTTTCTACGCGGTGGATCGATACGCAAGCTTTAAGAAATTTTGGCGCACCGACTACGAAAACGGGAAAATTATCGTCGCGGACCGCTATACGACCTCGAACGCGATATATCAACTTTGCCGGCTGGACAAGCGCCTCTGGAGCGACTACCTGGCCTGGCTGGAGGATTATGAGTACTGCAAGCTTGAGTTGCCGCGGCCCGATTTGGTCATCTATTTGGACATGCCGATCGATGTTTCGCAACGGCTAATGTCGCAGCGGTATCACGGCGACGACTCGCAAAAGGACCTTCACGAGAAGAACGTCGATTTCTTGAGGAAGTGCCGCGAGGCTGCGATACATACGGCGGAAAAGCTAAATTGGCAAGTAATTCCTTGCAGCGAAGGCGGCTTACCAAAGAAGGTCGAGGTAATAAGTGCAGCGATCGAGGACGTCCTCTCGGGGCACGCGTGGTGAGGCAGGCTTATACGGGAGATTGAAAAATGAGCGATGTAAATAACTTTGATAGCAGAAGGAAAAAAGTCCAGGAGTTCGAGGTGACCATCGACGACGCCGGCGACGAGAAGGCCGCGATGGAGGATCTGATGAGCTACAGCGAAGGGGCGAGGGAAAAACTGAATATGAGTACAAAAAGAGGTTCGCGAAAGTTTAAAAGAGCTAAGAAGTCGCCGACGAATGCTAAATTTTTCCGTTCAATTTGGCTTTTCATGATTGCTGCCATTTGCGTTATGTTGGGTCAATTTGTGATTTTCGGCACGCTCGATATGTTGGCCATCACGCGGAACGATGCGGTGGTTTCCATCGAGATTCCTAAGGGTGCTGGCAAAAACGAAGTCGCGAACATCCTTCACAAGAATGACGTCATTAAGCAGCCGACGTTTTTTAAGCTTTATTTGCTCTTCACCAAGGGCTCGAAAAAGTTCATTCCCGGCAGCTTCGAGATAAAAACGAACCTTGACTACGAGGCCACGATAAATTATTTGCGCTCGAACGCAAACCGCCTTGACTCGGATGTTGTCGACGTGACCATCCCCGAAGGCAAGAACATCATGGAGATCGCGAGCATCCTCGAGAAAAACGAGATTTGCTCAGAAGATGAGTTCCTCAAGGCGTGCAAGTCATCGAGCGAGTTCGACAAGGATTTCAGCTTCTTCAAGGAGGCCAAGACCGCGGACGTGATATATCGCCTCGAGGGGTACCTCTTCCCGGACACCTACACCTTCTACAAGAGCGTGGAGCCGCGTACTGTGCTTCAGAAGATGCTCAACAATTTCAACAACAAGGTAAGCAAGAAGTTGTTAATCGACGAATCGAACGAGAAAGTCAGCGTTAAGACCCTCGCGGAGAGAAAAAATCTCCCGCTTGCCGATGTCATAAACTTGGCTGCGATGGTTCAAGCTGAAGCCTCCAACGACGCCGATATGCCTGGAATCGCTGCGGTACTTATCAACCGTCTTGCCACGAAGAAAACTGGCGGAATGTCCCCCTTTGGCGACGCTATAAATGGCTGCCTCGGGGTCGATGCGACGGTCTGGTATCCCTACAGGAGCCGCGACAAGGTGCCTCAAAATATGCGCGACAGCTACAAGAGTACCTACGACACGTACAAGTTTAGCGGCTTGCCCAAGGGTCCGATTTGCAACCCTGGTATGACTGCGATCGAGACCGTATTGAGCCACAAACCGACGCAAAATTACTTCTATTGCCACGACAAGGACGGCAAAACTTACTACGCGAAGACCTTCGCCGAGCACAGCGTCAACCTACGCAAGGCCGGCCTGAACTAGCTTAATATGGTATGCCGTAAACAGGTAGCTGTCGGCGGCGGCGCCGCGAGGCCCCGAAGGCCCCTGCAGGGGCCTTCGGCCACACCAGAGCCCAACGAAGTTGGGCTCTGGTGCACAAAGAAAATAAAACTTATTTTCTTTGGCCTCGTGGCCGCGTGCGGCTAACCGCAAGAACTTTCTTAGATAGAGCGCCTCCCTTTCGAAAAAGTGTGTTGACTTTTTGGAAAATGTTTGCTAAGATAAACCTCGTAGAATAAAGCAAAGTAGATTTACTTTCACCTGTGAGGCTCGCCTACATAGGTCAATATTATGGTTTTGTCGTGGTATTGATGCGTCGGTGGAAGTCTATTCTGTCGGCGCTTTGTCAATTTTATTGATGTGTGCTGGAGGTGCATTTAATATTAGCAGTAAGGAACTTCAAATTAACGAACAAATTCGCGAAAAAGAATTAAGGCTTATCGATTCGGATGGTGCTCAATTGGGTATCGTTTCCCGTAGCGACGCTTTGAACCTTGCTTCTCAAAAAAATCTCGATTTGGTCAAAATCGCTCCACAGGCAAACCCAGTCGTTTGTAAGATTATGGATTACGGTAAGTTCCGTTTCGAGCAGTCTAAACGCGAAAAAGAAGCTAGAAAAAATCAGCGAATCGTCGACCTTAAGGAGATTCGACTCTCTTTGAATATCGATACGCACGATTTTAATACCAAGCTTAAACATGCGTCGAAATTTATCGCTAACGGCAGCAAGGTCAAGGTTTCTATCCGATTCAGAGGTCGCGAAATGGGTCACCCCGAAATCGGCTACGAGACTATGAAAAAATTCGCAGAGCAATGTGCTGAGTTCGCTAACGTCGAAAAACCAGCTAAACTCGATGGCCGCAATATGTTAATGTTCCTTGCACCGAAACCCGGCAAGTAACATCCCATTCTTTTAAGGAGGATCTAAAATTATGCCAAAGTTGAAAACCCATAGCGGAGCTAAAAAACGTTTTAAGTTGACTAAAACAGGTAAGGTCATTAGGGCTCACGCAAATAAATCGCACATCCTAAACAAGAAAACTACTAAGCGTAAGAGAGGTCTGCGCAAAACAACTGTCGCCGACAAGACTAACGTCATGGCAGTTAAAAAGTTGATTCCCTATAAATAAATTCTTATTTTGACATTAACCGGAGGTATTAAATATGGCTCGTGTAAAGGGTGCATTAGCTACTCGTAAGAGAAGAAAAAAGATTTTAAAATTAGCTAAAGGATATTGGGGCGCTAAGAGTAAACACTTTAAAATGGCTAAAGAAGCCGTTATGAAGTCCGGTAACTACGCCTATATCGGCCGTAGATTGAAAAAACGTGACTTCCGTCGCTTGTGGATTACCCGTATCAACGCCGCTTGCCGTATGAATGGCATCACCTACTCCGCCTTCATCAACGGCCTTAAAAAAGCTAACATCAATCTTAATAGAAAAATGTTGTCCGAAATCGCTATTGCCGATGAGAACGCTTTCAAAGAGTTAGTAAATCAGGCAAAAGCCGCTCTGTAATCCGTTTGATGCGCCCAGGGGATTCCCTTAGGCGCATGTTTTTATGTTGGATAGTAGGGTAGGGGAGTGCCATAAACATTAGGTGGCTGTGGTAGGGCGGCCCGCCGTGGCCGCGAGGCCAGCAGAACTCAAGAATTGAGTTCTGCTGTGGACGCCAGTCCGGGAGGACTGGCGTCGCTCCATAAAGAATTTATGGAGCGCCTCGCGGCTCCGGGCTAGATGCATCAAAAAAATATAGCTGGTGATTTTTTGAATTTTGAGATAACGAGCAAAGACAACGCAAAGATTAAATGTGTAAAGAAGCTGATTTCAAGTAAGAGCTTTCGGGACGAAGAAGGCAATTTTGTAGTGGAGGGGCTGCGGCTGTGCTACGATGCTTTCTTGAGCGAAGTGCCCATAAAAGAGGTCTACTACACAGCGGCGATTTGCGAAAGGTTTTCGGAGAAAGTAGGGGAAATTATCGAGGCTTCGGAGCGGTCATATAAGGTCTCGGAGGAAATTTTGAAGGGGCTCTCCGACACTAAGACGCCGCAAGGACTGGTGTGCGTATGCGCCAAGCTTGACAAACAACTTAGCGTGAATACAATAAATAGTGCTGGAAAATTTATCATTCTGGAGAATATTCAAGACCCGGCGAACCTCGGGACGATGCTGAGGACGGCCGAGGCTTTAGGGTTAGATTTTGTGGTCATGTCGAGCAGTTGCTGCGACATATATAACGCGAAGGTTTTGCGCGCGAGTATGGGTGCAGTGTTTCGCGTGAGGGTGCTGCTTTCCGAGGACATTTGTGCGGCTGTAAAGTCACTGCAGGCGCATGGTGCTAGGGTATATGCTGCCGTGCCGGAAAGTTCAGCTGTGCCTGTTACGAAGGTAAATTTGGGCAAGTTCTCAGCAGTTGCGGTCGGCAACGAGGGAAACGGCTTATCGTCTGAGTTACTTGCAGCTTGCGATGAGAAAATTACGATTCCGATGCGAGGTCGCGCAGAGTCCTTAAACGCGGCGATGGCGGCTGGAATTTTGATGTGGGAAATGATGCGCGATTCAAGGGAGTAGTGCAGATGGACTTTAATGCGGCTTATTGGATTTGCGTCGTGGACGCGCTTGGCTTTGGGAGCCAGAAGATTCTCGATATTTTGAGGAGCTACAAAAACGCGCAAAACTTTCTTGCCGATAAAGTTAATCTGTGGAAGTTTTCTGGGTTTTTGAGCTCTAAAAATATCGAGAAACTAAAGCGTGCTGACCTCAATAAGGCGCAAAAAGTCCTTGAGCGTTGCAAGACGTTAGGCTACGAAGTTATTACCATCGAGAACCCAAAATATCCGAAAAAGCTTAGGAACATCACGAATCCGCCGGCCGTTTTATATGTTAAGGGTGCGCTGCCGGAGCTAAATGACAGGTTGTGCATCTCGATTGTTGGCACAAGGAGCTCCTCGGCGTATGGCAACCGGATTGCCTTCGAGATGGGCTACAACTTGGCGAAGGCCGGCGCTGTTGTTGTGAGTGGCGGTGCGATTGGAATCGATTGCTTGTCGCAGAAGGGCGCCTTGCAAGCTAGGGGCAAGCCTGTTACGGTGTTGGGCGCTGGCCTAAATGTCCACTACTTGTCGGCGAATAGAAATTTATGTGAGAACGTCGCGAAGAGTGGCGCGTTAATCTCGGAGTATCCGCCGGATTTTCACTCTGCAAGGTGGACCTTCCCGATGAGAAACCGCATTATTTCTGGCTTGGCTGATGGTGTGCTAGTCATCGAGGCGGCGAAGAAAAGTGGTTCGCTCATTACGGCCAACCTTGCGCTCGAGCAGAATCGCGACGTCTTTGCTATCCCAGGCAACATCAATAGTCGAGTCTCGAGCGGCACGAACAAGTTGATTAAAATTTGCGCCAAGCCCGTGATGTCCGTGAAGGATATCCTTGAGGATTATTATCATTTGTACCCGTATTTGAGTAAAAATGTTGCTGCGGTCGAGGAAAACTCTTCTGCGCAACTTAAGATAAGCGAATCGCGCTTTGAGAAGGCTGAGCCGTCGGTTGCAAAGGTGCCAGAGGGTATCTCAAGTCGAGCTAAAGTTTTATTTGAGGCCATGACGAGCACGCCAACCGGTGTTGATGACCTCTCGGAGACGGCGAAGCTAACTACCGCGGAGGCCCTCCAGGCCATAACTGAGCTCGAACTCAACGGCCTTATCAAGTCCCACGCGGGCAAGCGCTACAGCAAGTAGACAAATCAAGTTTGAGGTGAAACCTATGTCCAAGTTGTTAATAGTTGAGTCGCCTGCCAAGGCCAAAACTATCAAGAAATATCTCGGCCCTGGCTACGATGTTGTCGCCTCGATGGGGCACGTTAGAGACCTGCCGGCGAGCAAGTTGAACGTCGATATCCGGCACAACTTCAAGCCAAATTACGAGATAATTAAAGGGAAAGAAGACCTTGTAAAAGATTTAATAAAACTAGCAAAAAAACATAAGCAAGTCCTCCTCGCGACCG
>JAZQJR010000017.1:0-2832 GCA_045541715.1 Acutalibacteraceae bacterium | reverse complement strand
CTCTTGCGAAATTATATAAAATAAATTTTGAAGGTGTTATATTCACCGGATTTACAGAATTTTTGCCGTTATAATGGCGTGTAAGAATATTCACTTTTTAAATTTAATCGTATTTTTGCAGGAATACTTTATTTTCGCAAGAGGTCTATTGTTAAATCCGCTTTTAACTCGTTTTTCGCTCCCGCATTTCGGGCATTTAAGTTCTTTATCCATGCTTTTATTTTACACTGCATATCGAATTTTAGCAATGCCATATATATCATATCTATAAGTTGCACACCGAACTCATATGTTGGTTTTTCGTAATTGTTAAGAAAGAAGTTTTTAATTTTGTGAGACTTCTTAAATCCACTTTTTTCGTAAAATGGAATTACAGAAGGGATATCACCTGTTCCTATCTGTAAAATTTTGAATTGATTTCTATATGTATCTTCAATGAACTTTATTATTTCCCTTCCATAGCCAAGATTTTGATACTCAGGAACAGTTGCAATATTTTTTTATCTCCAGAACACCGTCGCCTTCATCAGTAACAACACACAGTTTTAATTCCGCTATCGTTTAAAACATACAGTGTACCGCATTCTAAATATTTGTTAATCATATTCTCTGATTCAAAGGTATGCCGTTTTTCTTTCCTAAGTAGATCTCCTTTGTTTTTTGGACGCTCAATGGGCGTTTCTGTTGCGTCGACTAACGTGCGTCGTCAATAAGCCCTGGATGTGCGTTGCTGGATTAAAAAAAGTCAGCAACATTAACATCAAACTTCAACAAAAACGCAGGATTCGCATTTAAAATTGCCAGAAAGCAATTTATGTCAATTGTGGAAAGCTTCCTTTTAAAAAGAAAATGATAATCTCGTCTCTTACAATCCAAGCGTTTTTGTAAATTTCACCAAGTGCTTCGCTTGGTGTTGGTGCAATGTGACTAAGTTCTGTTGGCCCACGCTCTAAAATCACCTCATATTCCGACTCACTTTCAAGCAGCGCCTTTCGACCTGGCAAGAAAAGGGTTCGCCCTTAATCAACGTGTCTTCTACCCACTGAATTCCTCGATAAATTCTACTTTCTGCAATATCTATAGTTGGCTGCAATGTGAGCATAAGTGCGCTATTCTCGCAGATACTCCAGTGTCGTCAACAGCAAGTCTTCTATGCTCAGTTCTTGATGTTTCCCTCTTCGTTGATGTTTTCTTGCATATCCTTTCTTCAGAATCTCTACCATTTTTTCAAACGTACTTCGCTTTACTTCTATAATTCTCCGGAACTTTGCTCATGAACAATTCGCTATTTTTTCATATTTCATGTCTTATATTTTACTCTGTATATTTATTTTCGCAAGAGGTCTATTGACGACACGCTCTAATGAGCTTGAGCGTATGGCTGCACTATACCACGTGGCCTGCTTTGCTGCAATTGATCAGCAAAACGAACGAATTTAGAATATGGTTTGCGCTTTTTTGCGCGTAGTGTTACAATAAGAAAGAATTTTATTTTAAAGGAGGACTTATGTATGTCGAAAGCACAAGCAATCGCGTTTTTCGAGGAAATCTCGAAAAACAACAAACTGGCCAAAGAGATCGAGAAAGTAGTAGGAGGTAAAAACTCCGACGAGGCAAAAGCTGAAGAACTATTTTCTTTGGCGAAAAAACATGGTTTTATCTTTACGCAAAATGAAGCAGCAAATGCTCAAGGCTCGCTCAAAAAGTCGCTTTCACCAGAAGAAATGCTCGAGGTGAGCGGCGGAAAAGGTGGCCTAAAGTCTAGCTTTATGGCTATGGCTTTGCTGGCCGGCCTAGGAGTTGGCGGCGCTGCCCTGTCTAGCATGGAAGCTAGCGCTATGGAAGGAGGCAACCACCAAGAAATTCAAGTTTCAGGTGAACAAGCTGCTGAGCAACAAGAAGGCAACGCACAACCTGGGCAACAGCAACAAGGGGCTGATGGGAACCAAGAACAGCATAATGAGGCTGCCGAACAACCGGTAGAACCCGAGCAACAAGAAGCTGCTGGCAACCGAGAGCAACCAGCTGTCTATCCTCGTGGGTATGTACCAGGGCACGCCGTTGTTCCTGGACTCGATGCCCACATTATCGAGGCTGGCAATGTGGTTAATAGTGGTAACGGGGACACCGAAGTTACTGGAGGGGGGGCTACCCGAATTGTTGGGGACGGTTTCACCCGTGTTACTGGCACCGGTTTAACTGAAGTTTTTGGCGGCGGTAGCACTAGAGTTTATGGCAATGGTGCGGTTTTTACTGCTGGCCGTGGGCAGGTTGCTGTTCGCCGGGCTGATACTAATGGTGCCCCAGGGAATAGGGTGGTTACCGCGTTGGCCCCTGATCCCGCGACTGGGCGGCGTATTGTTCATGTTCATGAGGCTAGCAAGGTGCGGATTGAAGATGCTACGCTCGCTAGTGTTTTTGGCCTTGGACGGGTTAATGTTTGCCGGCCTGGTACCAATGGTGGCCCAGAGAATAGGTTGGTTTCGGCATTGCCCCCTGATCACGCGACTGGGCGGCGTGATGTTCATGTTCATGAGGCTGGCCAGGTGCAGATTGATGATGCTATGATCACTGGTGTTGTTGGCATTGGACGGGTTGATGTTTGCCGGCCTGGTTCCAATGGTGGCCCAGAGAATTGGTTGGTTTCGGCGTTTGCCCCTGATCACGCGACTGGGCGGCGTAATGTTCAGGTTCATGAGGCTGGCCAGGTGGATATTTATGATGTTATGATCACTGGTGTTTTTGGCCGTGGACAGGTAGACGTTTTTCGTCCTGGTACCACTGGTGGCCTAGAGAATGGGGTGGTTTCGGCATTGCCCCCTGATCCCGCGA
>JAZQJR010000016.1:0-2553 GCA_045541715.1 Acutalibacteraceae bacterium | reverse complement strand
GCATTGGAATCGAATCTAATGCAGATAGACGAGGTCAGATATTTAGAAAATCTTGAGCCGTTGGGACTTAACTTTATCAAATTGGGGCTTCAAGATGTGCTGTTTAATCCGGTCACTAAAGAAGTTTACACCCCAAATACAAATCAGGTTACAAATATTTTGGGGGGCGTCGGTCAAATAACTGTATCGATAGATTTATTGACATGAAAGGCCGCGTAAAGGAGCATCGTCAAATCAATCATTTCGATGGAGCGGAAACACAGCAAGTTTTCCGTCTAAATCTTACAAACCAGTGTCTTTGAGGAAAGTTGTTACTTTCGATCAAATGTGTTTCTGATTTTGTTTGAATTAGGCATTCGCGTGGTATAAAATCACGATAAACACTGTATCGATCGCTAAAGAATACTTTTACGTTCCACTTTTTTAATCGCTCGTACATTTTTCTAAACGTTTCAGCATCTCGTGCGCCGCATCCCAATCGATAAGCTGTTTTGTTGTTCGGCAATACGCTTTCCAGATCCAAACTCGTCTTTTTTTGAGCGTAAAAAATGCCACATTTCATCGAGTTCAATTATGAAGGAGTGCCCTAGTCGAGCATTTAAATAAAACTCGAGAGACAAAATGCGGATTTCAGGTGAGGAAAATTCTTTTTAGCAAGAGCAAGCTTGAATGCATTAACAAAAATTTTGAAGACAGCCTTGGCTGTTTCAAGTGATCGAAAAAAGCATTTGGAGCTTCGGCGTAAAGGCGGAATATAGTGTCGCAAGTCAGAGTTTACACCTTCAACGGTGTGGGTGTGGGTCTGGCTTTTATTTTTTAGCATTGGCGCGCCTTCACGGAACGATCAACTAAGCGTTGAATTTGCTCTCGACTTTTTGTCGAAAGCTATGTCGAAGCCTACGATTTCCCGTGTATCTCTACTGACCAGCGTTATCGCGTAAAATCTGTTTTTTTCTCTCGACGAAGCTGTACAGTTCGTCCATTTCAATGTCGTTAACCCGCGTATTTGGAGTCTCTTTGGCCTCAATATTTTTCGCATATTTTCGAATCCAATACAGGCACATATTTTTCCCGATCCCCAGAATTCGGCCGACTGCTCGGCCACTATTTCCCTCTAAATATAATTTTATCGCCTGCTTCTTGCTTTCTTCGCTATGGCCTCTCTTTTTGCTTTCCGCGGTGTAATATTTTCCGCATATTTTGCATTTGTACTTTTGGGTTCCTGCCTTTGTTTTTCCGGCTTTTATTTGATTTGTTTTGTCGTTACATGCTTTACACTAATCTAGTATATCACAAATGCTTCTATAGGGCATTCCCTAAAATCGCCTCATATTCTGCCTCACTTTTAAGCCGCACATTTTGACCTGGCAAAGAAAACATTCCGTCCTTAATCAATGTGTCTTCTATCCACCGCCCCCCCTCGATAAATGCTACTTTCCGCAACATCATAACTGGCTGCAACGTGGGCATAAGTGCGTATTCTCGCAGATACTCCAGTGTCGCCAACAGCAAGTCTTCTATGCTCAGCTTTTGATGTCACCCCATTCGTTAATGCTTTCTTGCGTATCTTTTCTTCAAGATGTCTACCATTTTTTCAAACGTACTTCGCTTTACTCCTGTAATTCTCCGGCATTTTGCTCCTGAATAATTCGCTATCTTTTCATATTTCATGCCGTATATTTTACTCTGCATATTTATTTCCACAAGAGGTCTAATGCGTATCGAAATTTAGCAATACCGCAAAATTTTACGCCTCTGACTATTGGAATGCCTGCAAACTTGTTGATCCATCGAAACATCTCGTCGGAAAAGCACACACACCGTCGAGCGTATGAATAGGCTGTTGTGCCACTATCTTGCGCGATTTGCCCGAAAAACCTACTGCGATTCGAAAAAACTGCAGATGATTAAGTACTCTCTTTGGCTGTTTACGCATAGGGATTTTATCGAATATATGAAAATTTAGCAATACCTTCTAAAGTAAGGCAACTGTCACTTTTTGCTTGTAAAATTCCGATTGAAAAGCTGATTTGTATTGCTAATAACAAAATTGATGTAATCGCTTGACTTTTAACGTGATATAAATTAAACTAAAAAGAGTCAATGGCGCGGAGTGGAGCAGCTCGGTAGCTCGTCGGGCTCATAACCCGAAGGTCGTTGGTTCGAATCCAGCCTCCGCAACCAATGCGTGTTTTCGCAAGTAAAGTTGATTTGCATAGTTTTTGAAAAGAATAATACACAAATGTTAAGAAGGAATTTGTTGTTTTTAATATTTGTGTTTTTAGTTTAGATCTACGTTTATCAACTTAGTTTTGAACCAAAAGGCCGGTGTGTCGGAATTGGCAGACGAGACAGACTCAAAATCTGTTATCCGCAAGGGTGTGTGGGTTCAAGTCCCACCACCGGTACCACTGTGGGTAGTTATAAGGGACTTGAGATTTCTTATAACTACTTTTAATATTTAGGGCTTGGTGAGTCAGATTGTTTTAACAGGCAATCTGCTCTTTTTTTGTGCGTCCAAAAGATTTTTTGTAACTGTCTCTCTGAACGACT
>JAZQJR010000015.1:0-1896 GCA_045541715.1 Acutalibacteraceae bacterium | reverse complement strand
GGCTCTCGACGGGCTGCCGCCTGTGAAAGTTCACTGCTCAGTTTTGGCCGAGCAAGCCATCAAGAGCGCAATCGCCGATTACTACACGCGCAAAGGGATTGACCCTACACCGATTGTCGGGAATATTCCCGCTTGCGACCACGAGCACGGTGCTTGTAATTGTGCGCATTAAAACAAAAAGTCTCCCGGTAATGCGGGAGATTTTTATTTTGTTCTCTCTTGAATGATTTTGCTTGATTTCAAGATTCCTTTAAAAATTGGCTCTATATACTCGTATTTCTCCATCGAAGCAGCATTCAATCTATCGAAAATTTCATCCTCGCGGGCTTGATCAAAAGTTGGCATATGGCCTTCTTTTTTTATCTTGCCAATAATACTTGAAAGCTCGAGACGCCTTAGCAACAAGCGCAAAAGCTTATCGTCAATTTTATCTATCTCGTTTCTCGCCTCGTTGAGGGCCATCGCAGGCCAGCCTCCTTGAAAAAGTCCATCATCGCGATGGCCGCAACTGCCTCGACAACTGGCACAGCCCTTTGCACAATGCATGGGTCATGCCGACCGGCAACTGAAATTTCAGTTGGCTTAGATGTCACGAGGTCAACCGTCGCCTGGGCCTGGGCAATTGAGGGTGTCGGCTTAATGGCGCATCGAAAAACAATCGGCATACCGGAGGTGATTCCGCCTAAAATTCCTCCGTTACGGTTAGTCTTTGTGCAAATTTTATTGTCAATAAGAATAAATTCATCGTTGTTTTGGCTACCTAGCATTGCGGTCGAGGCAAAACCTGCACCAAATTCTATACCCTTGACCGCAGGAATCGCAAAAATAAGCGACGAAATTTTGTTCTCAACCCCATCAAAAATCGGTGAGCCAAGCCCCGCAGGAACATTTTTTATAGCGCATTCAACAATCCCGCCGACACTGTCTCCAGCGGCCTTTGCTGAACGGATTTTGTCGAGCATTTTTTTCTTCACTGAGGTCTCAATCAGCGAAAAGTTATCGCTTGAGAGCCTGTTTAGCAACGCATCAGAAATCTCTGTTTCAAATGGAACGTCACGAACATCGCAAATGGAGTAAACGTGCGCTCCAATCGAAACTCCACGACGCGCAAGAATTTGTCTGCAGACAGCGCCACAAAACGCCAAAGCAGCCGTCAATCGGCCAGAAAGGTGCCCCCCTCCACGAGGGTCGTTAAAGCCGCTGAACTTGACGCGGGCGGTATAGTCCGCGTGCCCCGGCCGAGGAACATTGCGAAGCGCGTCGTAGTTGCTGGGGTTTGCGGCAGTGTTTTCAATCAGAGCGCAAAGTGGCGCGCCAGTCGTGTAGCCATTTAGCAGGCCGGAAATAACCCTTGGAATGTCCGCCTCCCGGCGCGCGCTGGCGACGTCACTTTGCCCGGGCGCACGCCGTTGCATCTGAAAATTAACCTCATCCAAATCGATCTTTTCGCCGGCGGGTAGGCCATCCAGCACCGCGCCAATTGCCTCGCCGTGGCTCTCGCCGAAGAGCGAAATTTTTATATTTCCGTTAAACATCGATGACAACTGCATCGCCTCCCAACTTGTTGTACTCCGCGAAGAACGTCGGGTACGATTTTCTCACGCTTTCGGCCGCCGAGATGCGCACCTTGCCGTTGGCACGAATGGCCGCAATCGCGAGCGCCATAACAATTCTGTGGTCGTTAAATCCATTTAACTCCGCGCCCGCGAAGGAATCGCGACCCTCAATAATAAGTCCGTCGTCGCAGGTCGTTATTTTTACGCCAAGCCTTCGCAGACCCTCGCACATTGCCCGCAGACGGTCGCTCTCCTTGTACTTAAGACGAGTTGCACCCCGAATTTGAGTTCTCCCCTTGGCGCATGCAAGTCGGATCGTAGCCATGTCGTTCTGTGAGCC
>JAZQJR010000014.1:0-9545 GCA_045541715.1 Acutalibacteraceae bacterium | reverse complement strand
GCACTGTATGTGTCCAAATTGAAATATCAGATTTTGCACTTAGCGTCTTCCGCGTGAGTAAGCCAATTGTTTTGACAAAACTTTAGCGCGACATGCCAGCGCGGGCTCCGCGCCGCGACGTGTCCTGTGCGGTCACGCACCGCCAATAAATACTTTCATAAAAACAGCCTCCTTAATATGTCTGAATTTTTAAATTGTTGCTCTGCTTAAGCAAATTTTTGTTCCGCGAACAATTTGAACTAAAATTTGCATCGCGTTGACTTTTTTTGTGCAGCATTATAAAATATATCTGAATCTTAATTTAAAAGGAGGATACATCATGTCAAAATCACAAGCGATCGCGTTTTTTGAGGAAATCTCAAAAAACAACCAACTTGCCCAGGAGGTCAAAAAAGTAGTAGGAGGAAAAAACTCCGACGAGGCAAAAGCTAAGGAATTACTTTCTTTGGCAAAGGATCACAACTTCAATTTTACGCAAGAGGAGGTTGCTGGTGCTCAAAGTGAACTCAAAAAATTGCTCTCACTAGAAGATTTAGAAAGTGTAAGCGGTGGTTGCCCCATTTTCAGCTTGCTTGCTGGTTTATCTATCTTAGCGGGTGGCTTTTTGTTTGGACCCAAACTCATATCATCACCTCAATCGATACAGGTTAGTCTCAATGCAACTAGTGAAGAAAATGCACTGCTCCCAACAGACGACAAAACGTCAGCGTCGCAAGCACAGAAAGGAGTAAATCCCGTGCCGATGAGCAGAAGTTCAGAACTAAAAAACATTCCAGACTTTTGCAACAAAGATATTGGTCTATTAAAAAAATTATACTCTTGGTATTGGAAACTATCTGCCAGCAACGCTCGACGACCTGAATATGTTTGGCGCGAAATTTACGCAATGCTTGGAGGGGAAGAACGAGCTATTAGCACCCCTTACACTGACGCTAATACTGAGGATATTTTTCAAGCAGCCCGTTCGTTTTGTTCTATTGACAACGACTACAAAGTTATACAACAAGATGATAATATCCATACATACATTTTTTTTGCGCCAGGGAAAAACTTCAGTGATGGAATAGATTCGCACAGAATTATAATTAACACTAAAACACAGGCTGATACTTTGAAAATCTTAAATAAACTTATCGAAGCTTTTAGGGACAAACAAGAATTCTGCAACTACTTAACATCCTTTAAAGGTCTTTTCTCTAATCCGAAAACATCACCATCTAACTGTGGTACAGAACTTATGAAAAGCGATAAGGTAGTAATATATTTTAATGATATAGGAGATACACAACAACAAATCTTAAATTTAATAGAAGATTCTGGCGCCGAAGTTGTTCCAAATTTATCCGCATTTTACAAGACGGGGTTGTATGAAAAAAAACACGATAAAGACCCGTATAATCACGCCATTGGCTTAGGTTGTGAAGTCCCAAAAGCTAGCTTCACTGCAATTCGCACTGAGCTAATTTCTAATGTGCTAACCAGCATGTTAGCATTAGATGAAAAACAACGAACCGAAGAGGCCTTCATCGATAAGGTAAAAGAAGAGTTCTGGAAAAATGGAATCGACCCCAGCACTCCGCACTTGCAAACAACGCGACGCCCGTAACATTGGATTGCGTCCAGTTTATGGCATCGGTTGAGTATAAAAGGCCGCGTGGATTAGCGTAGTCAGCGGAACGAAGAACCCACACACCGTTTGCTTTTGTAGGCATAGACCAATAGTGACCGCTGTAGGATTTCTCCCAGTATCGGCCGTTGTTTTCGATAACATCTACGTCGCTTTTTTTATTTCGTCGAGGAATAATTGCACTTCCCATGTTTACGCTCCCTTGTTATTGTGGAATAATACAGACCGTCATATCCGCTGGCTATCCACAGACCATTTGCATTTGCTGCGAAAGTGACACCCTGGTCCGAAACATTGGATGGCATCCAGGTCTTTCCATCCGTAGAATAATACAAGCCGCAGCTGCTGCCATAATCTCCAGTGCCCCGACTACCGACAACCCACAGACCAGTGGGAGTGCCCTAGTTGAGCGTTTAAATAAAACTCGAGAGACAAAAAGCTGATTTCAGGTGAGGAAAATTCTTTTTAGCTCGAGCAAATAGATTGAAGGCATTAACAAAAATTTTGAAGACAGCCTTGGCTGTTTCAAGTGATCGAAAAAAGCATTTGGACCTTCGATGTAAAGGAGGAATGTCGTGTCGCAAGTCAGAGTTTACACCTTCAACGGTGTAAGTCTGGCTTTTATTTTTTAGCGAAGTGTGAGCGCCTTCATAGCACACTTCTAAATACGCCGAATAAGCGTCAGAGTAGTATTGACGCGCCTTCACGGAACGATCGACTAAACGCTAAATTCGCTCTCGACTTTTGTCGAAAGCTATGTCGAAGCCTACGATTTCTCGTGTATCTCTACTGACCATCGTTATCGCGTAAAATCTGTTTTTTTCTCTCGACGAAGCTATACAGCTCGTCCATTTCGATGACGTTAACCCGCGCATTTAGAGTCTCTTTGGGCTCAATATTTTTCGCATATTTCCGAATCCAATACAGGCACATATTCTTCCCG
This sequence comes from Acutalibacteraceae bacterium, assembly GCA_045541715.1. Classification (GTDB taxonomy): domain Bacteria; phylum Bacillota; class Clostridia; order Oscillospirales; family Acutalibacteraceae; genus CAG-557. Next base: position 6,975 of record JAZQJR010000014.1, on the reverse strand, counting down.
ATCCCCAGCATTCGGCTGACTGCCCGGCCACTATTTCCCTCCAAATATAATTTTATCGCCTAATTTTTGGTTCCTTCGCTATGGCCTCTCTTTTTGTTTTCCGCGGTGTAATATTTTCCGCATATTTTGCATTTGTACTTTTGGGTTCCTGCCCTTGTTTTTCCGGCTTTTATTTGATTTGTTTCGTCATTACATGCTTTACCTTTCATAAATCTAGTATATCATAAATGCTTCTATAGGGCACTCCCTTTATCGTGATTTTATACCACCAAGATGTCTAATTTGAACAAAATCAGAAACACATTTGATTGAAAGTAACAACTTTCCGCAACGCCACTGGTTTGCAAGATTTAGACGTAAAACCCGCTGAGTTTCCCGAACTATCGAAATAATTGATTTAACGATGTCCCTTTACGCAGCCTTTCATGTCAATAAATCTATCGATATAGTTATTTTGGTCAACACGCCCGATTTGCAAAGTTTTTTCTCTAAAAATGTACGCACTAAAATGCTGTAGTAATTGCGTATTTATTTCCTTGATGTCTTCATTTAGGCCATTCCCCCACTTTTACTGTTTATGCATAGAGATTTTATCGAACGTATGAAAATTTAGCAGTGTAAAATTTATTACATATAAGCCTTCACGCCTGTCTTCGTGATACTATAATCCTTGTCACTAGTGATGTTCGCCCTTTTCGCGCCAGACGTGGCTTTCTCTGTAGTCTTACTGCCCTCACTGGCCTTGCTGCTGGCGGTGCTCGACATAACCGTGTCAGTGTAACTATACCGCTCCAGAGTGCGGACGGTCTCGCTCTCGAAGTTCACCTCATAGACGCGATACTTCTGACCATCGAGATTTACAACAACACTTTTAGTACCGCTGGCGCCCTTAATTGAGAATGAATAGCTCGAGTTATAGGCCGGGATTAGCGTTTTAGAGTGGCTCGAATCGTTGACGCCATTTATATAGACCTTCATGGCGACCTCATGCGACACACTAGCCGGCAAATCCACGTTAATCGTCAAAGTTTTCTCAATTGGCTCACCAGAGCTGACCGTCAAAGCAACCGCCGTGCTTTCAGCAACCTCTACGCCTGGCAGCGGGTTCGTCGACAGGACAGTATCCTTTGCTTTGGTGCTTTTTTCTTTAACGACGTTCTCCGAGACCTTCAAACCCTTATCGACAAGCTCCTTGGTGGCCTCCGAGAAGGACTTCCCGATGACATCCGGAACGGCAACTTTTTTCTCCGCCGGCCCCTTGCTCACGAGGACCCTCACCATGCTGTTAACGACGATTTCCGTACCTTCTATCGGGTCGGTGCCCTTGACGATTCCCTCGGCCGTCTCGTCGTCCTCTACCGTTAAAACCTCGTAGACCAGCCCAGCCTCTTTAAGCTTTGCTTTAGCCGCCTCGAGTGTCAAGCCGCGAACCATCGGAATCGTCACGAGCGTGCCGGAGCTGTTCACCTTTAGGGTCACCTTCGAGTTTTCCTTCACCTTCTTCGAGCCAGCCTTCGGATCTTGATCAATTATCATCCCCTCGGGCCTGTTCGGGTCATAGGCCTGCTCGATGTTCCACGCGAACTTGTATCTGTCGTTGTCCACGATATCCGAAAGCTTCATGCCAATGAAGTTGGGCACGTCCACATCTCTATTGCCGAAGCCGAACCAGCCCGAAACCATGCCAATGCCCATCACGACGAGAGAAATTATAAGCGCGATGCCCACGCCGATGATTATATTTATGGCCTTCGAGCGCTTCTCCGAGGAATTTTCCTCGTCCTCATAGCCGTCGAAGTAGCCATTTTTCCTCGAGTTTTTAACGTCGTTGATGGCCTCCAAATATTTCGTCGGCGCGGTGTCGCTGAAGTACTTATACTCGAAGCGGATGCTCGGATTCTTTCGGAACATCTCTATCGCCTCGAGCATCTCTCCCGCCGACTTGTAGCGATGCTCGGGATCCTTTTTCATCGCCTTGAGGGTAATATCCTCGAGGCCCTCAGGTATATCCGGGTTGATCTCGCGCAACTTTTGAGGCTCCGTTTGCATCTGCATGATAGCCACTGAGACCGCGTTGTCCGCCTCAAAGGGCAGCTTACCGGTCAGCATCTCGTATAGCATTATGCCCACCGAATAGATGTCAGACTTTTCGTCCGTCATGTCTCCGCGCGCCTGCTCCGGCGAAATGTAATGCACCGAACCGATGGCTTTTTCCGTCAAGGTACGCGTCTCATTCTTGGAGAATCGCGCGATGCCAAAGTCCGTCACCTTGATGGTTCCATCCTTTAGGAGCATGATGTTTTGCGGCTTTATGTCCCGATGCACAATGCCCTTCTCGTGCGCATGCTCGAGCGCCTTCAAGATTTGCGTCGTAAAGTGAACCGCATCGCGCCATTTAATCTCGTGCTGCTTGTCGATGTACTCCTTGAGCGTTATGCCGTCGATGTTTTCCATCACGATGTATTGAATGCGGTCGCCGAAGCTCACATCATAGACCTTAACGATGTTCGGATGCGACAGAACCGCAATAGCCTTGGACTCATTTTTAAAGCGCCGAATGAAGTCCCTATTCGTGAGGAACTCATCCTTGAGGATTTTTATCGCAACGGTGCGGTCATCGATGATGTCGTATGCGCTGTACACTCTCGCCATGCCACCGCAACCCAGCAGCTCATTTATCTCGTAGCGGCCATCGAGCCGCTTGCCAACGTACTTATCCATAAAAGCGTCACCTCAACAACCTTTCCGTTAATCGCCAAGCACAACGGCCGTAATGTTATCGTTACCGCCGCGCTCGTTCGCAAGGGCAATCATCTCGTTGATAAGAGCCTCTCCCGCGTTGGCCCTCACACAAGTCAGTAAATCATTTTGGTCGAGATAATTCGTCAGGCCGTCCGTGCAGGCAAGAAGCAAGTCGCCCGGGAGTTTTTCCATGGCGAGGTAATCAATCTTCACGACCCTGCTGATGCCTAGCGCCCTCGTGATGATGTTCTTCTGCGGATGATCCTTGGCTTCCTCGTCGGTTATCTCGCCATCGTCAATCAGCTGCTGCACCATCGAGTGATCAACCGTCAGCTGCTCGATTTCGCCACTTCGCACCATATAGGCACGACTATCTCCGACGTACGCAATATGAATTTTCTCCTCGACGATGGCCAGCAAAACAACAGTCGTGCCCATGCCGCGAAGTTCTGGTTCCTTTTGCGCCTTATTAAAGATCTCAAAGTTGGCCTTGTCGATGGCCTTCTTGAGAAGTCGCTCAACATCGTCGTGCGAGATGGCTTCCGAGAAGTCGCTATTCATGCTATCTTTTATGCTCTCAACAGCCACACTACTCGCGATATCGCCGCCGTTCGTGCCGCCCATGCCGTCGCAAACCACAGCCCAAGTCACGCCTGCGGCCGTCGTCCCGTAGTCAAAATTATCCTGATTCGTCGGCCGCACTCGGCCGATATCGCTTTTGCCAAAGATGTTCGCCATTTAAACCACCTGATTTTTTGCCTTTCCTCGAAGTTGCCCACAAGAAGCATTTATATCCGCACCCAAAGTCCGTCGCACCGTCGCCGTTATGCCGCGTTTTGCAAGAATCCTCACGAAGCTGTCCAAACGCTCGCGACTACTTTTTTTGTAGGTGCTTTTCGCCGCGTCGATGCCATTGACCGGAATCAGATTAACATGACACAGCATCCCGGCCAGTTTTCGCGCAAGCTCGTTCGCACAAGCATCATCGTCGTTCACGCCCGAAATCATCGCGTATTCAAACGAAATGCGTCGGCCAGTCTTCTCTATGTAGAATCTGCACGCCTCCAGCAACTCCTCGACGCCGAACCGCTTGTTGATAGGCATCAGCTGGTTGCGGAGGTCGTCATTCGGCGCGTGCAGCGACACCGAGAGCGTCAGTTGGAGGCGCTCGTTGGCCAATGCACGCATTTTGTCAATTATACCACAAGTCGATAACGAAATATGGCGCATTCCGATGTTAAGGCCCTCCGGCGCCGAAACTAGCCGCAAAAAACGCAGCACATTGTCGTAGTTGTCGAGCGGCTCGCCCATGCCCATCAGCACAACGTTGGAGATCCTTATGTCGTTGTCGAGTTGCGCCGATTGAATTTGAGCTAGCATCTCGGAGGCCGTCAAATTCCTCACAAAGCCGCCCTTGCCGGTCGCGCAAAACTTGCACCCCATCTTGCAGCCAACCTGCGTCGAGATGCAAATTGTGTAGCCGTGCTTGTATTTCATCAAGACCGACTCGACAAACTCGCCGTCGCGCAGCCGGAACAAATACTTTACGGTCTCGTCCACTTTCGAGGAGAATTTTCGCTCCACCTCGGCACTCGCGATGTAATATTTTTCGCTCAGCTGCTTGCGCAAATCCTTCGGCACGTTCAACATCTGCTCAAAACTGCTTACACCCTTGGCCAACCACAAATAGACTTGCTCTGCCCGATATGCTGGGTAGCCATCGCACTTTAGGGTCTCGGCCAGCTCGGCCTTGAACATCGATTTTATGTCAATCATTTCCGCGTCTGTTCCCCGCAATCAAAAGCAGTCTCAGCAGTGACATCACCGAGGAGAAAGTTGCTGCCAGGTAGGTCATCGCGGCCGCCTTCAGGACTTTTTTTGCCCCGTCGAGTTCCTCCCCGCGAAGGGTTCGGCTCTGCTCTAGTGTCGCGATGGCGCGGCGGCTTGCGTCGAACTCCACTGGCAGCGTCACGAGCTGGAAGAGCACCGCCAAGCTGAACAGCGCGATTCCGAGCATGACGATGAAGTCGTATTGGACGGGCAGCAGCAAGCCGATGAAAATGAGCGGCATCGAGAGCGTCGAGCCGATGTTTGTGACTGGCACTAGGGCCGCTCTGAGTTTCATCGGCGAGTAGCCCTGCGCGTGTTGCACCGCGTGTCCTGCCTCGTGAGCTGCAACTCCAACCGCGGCCACCGACGCCGACGAATAAACCGAGTCCGACAGCTTTATGACGTTGGACCTCGGATCGAAATGATCATTCAAATCGCCGCGGATGTGCTCCACGCTCACTCCGGCCACGTCGTTTGTCATCAGCACTTTATGCGCGGCCTCAGCGCCCGTTAGGCCGTTGGCGTTGCGCACCTTTGAGTACTTCGCAAATGTGCTGTTTACCTTGAATTGGGCGTACAGCGAGATGATTAGCGCCGGCATCATGAACAAAAAATATGTGTAGTCAAAGTAATAAAATCCGTACATAAAATTGTCTCCTTTAACCTAAAACTGTGCCTGCCTCAAATTTGCAGCCGCGACAAAAATCCTCGGCATTCATGCGCTTTTTCGACTCCATTTGTACCTCTAAAATCTCAAGCGCAGTGTCGCCTCCGCAGCCAACAACAAATGGGTTCACGCTTATTATTTGGCCAGGTTGAGTCCATTCGCGCGGCTCAAATAGGCGCGTCTTGTATATCTTGAGAGTCTTTCCTTCAAGGGTTGTCGCGGCCACCGGCCAAGGATTTAGCCCTCGCACCAAGTTGTGAATTTTCTCGGCCGATTCGCCCCAATTTATGTTCGCCAGCGATTTGTCCAGCATCGGTGCATAGGTTGCTTCGGCGTCGTTTTGTTTCTCCCTCGGTGCACAACCAAGTTTTATTTTTTCTATCGTCTCAACTAAAAGGTCCGCTCCCATCACGCTCAGTCGCTCAAAGAGTTCCCCGGAAGTTTCTTCCCGACCAACGGGCGTCTCGGACTTTAAAATCATGTCGCCGGTGTCAAGCCCCTCGTCCATGTGCATCGTCGTCACGCCAGTCACCGCCTCGCCGTTTATCACCGACCACTGTATCGGCGCGGCACCTCGGTATTTCGGCAGCAGCGACCCATGTACGTTGACGCAGCCCAGCGGCGGCAGCTCGAGGATGGCTTTCGGCAATATTTTACCATATGCCACCACAACTATCAAATCCGGCCGCAACGACGCGACCCGCTCCACGACCTCATCGCTCCGCAGACTCGTCGGCTGGCACACCGGAATTCCGTCCCTCTGCGCGAGTTCCTTTACCGGCGGCGGTGTCAACGTTTGCTTGCGGCCCACTTTTTTGTCCGGCTGCGTGAATACCGAAACAACTTCGTCCTCCAACTTAAGCAGCCTCTCCAGGCACGGCACCGCGAAACTCGGTGTGCCCATGAAAATAATCCTCATCCCATCACCTTTACTTTTTGTTCGCTCGAAAATTTAAATTTTCTGCTTACCTACGGCGCGGGCACCGCCCATGCATCTTCGATGCATGGGCAGGAACAAAATTCCATTTTGTTCCTGCCGGCTCAACACATTTTGTGTTGAGCCGGGCGATGCCCGCGCCTGGGCTACCTGCTAACCCGCAAGTCAACCTTCAAGCTCATCCTCATCTAACATACGGATAACATGAGTTTTGAACAAAATCCCGTCAAGATGATCGAGCTCATGGCAAAAGGCCTTGGCAAGGAGCGCCTCACCCTCATAGAAATGCTCGTTGCCGAAACGATCTTGAGCCTTAACTTTAACCTTCATGGGCCGCCGAGTGATACCGAACTCCCCGGGGCAAGAAAGGCACCCCTCGACACTTTCCTGAGTGCCGAAAGACTCGATAATTTCGGGATTAACCAGCTCAAAGATTTCACCATCTAGATCGACTTGGATGACCACAACTCTTTTTAATATGCCCACTTGCGGCGCGGCTAACCCGACACCTTTTTTCAAATGCATCGTCTCGATCATGTCATCGATGAGCTGAGCCAACTTCGCGTCAAAGACCTCGACGGGGCGGCACTTTTTGGTCAAGACCGGGTCGCCCTCTAATACTACATTTCGAATCGCCATAATATACACAACTCCTTGATTTTTAAGGAATGCCACAGGCGAGCATCTGGCGGCCGCGAGGCGCCGGAAACCCCTGCGGGTTTCCAGCCAGCCCAGCACTCAACGTTGTTGAGTGCTGGGCCACAAAGAAAATAAGTATTATTTTCTTTGGCCTCGCGGC
>JAZQJR010000013.1:0-2559 GCA_045541715.1 Acutalibacteraceae bacterium | reverse complement strand
GAATTTTCGCTGCGCATATGATGTTAGCAGGTGCTAACCGAGTTCAAAATGAAAGGATGATGAATATGTGTCGCCAAAATTCTTGCAGCAACGTCACCGCGCTGGTTGTCAGCGTCATCGCGGGCATCGGCCTCGCCGTGATATTCAGCCTAGGTATAATCGCAAATGTCACCGTCGCTTTGTGGATTGCATTTGGCATCTCGGCTGTTTCATTGCTAGCGCTTTTTGCCCTAGCGCCATTTTCCGGCTCAGATGAGCTTCCCACCCTACAACGATGTTTTTGCGCATACAGCAAAGGCCTAATCGCCGGTACCATCGGCACGCTCATTACAACCCTAGCCGCGCTGTCCCTCACCATAGCCGTGACAAGCACTGCACTTATAATAATTTTCTTCCTAATAGGCCTTTTCCTCGCGCTTCTGCTAATCTCCATTGTGCAGTTTTTATGGTGCCTAACGAGTAGAAACTGTTGTAGGCACTTCCACTCTCGCGAGGAGTAAAAAAACTTCTGGCCGTAGAGAATATGCTCTACGGCTTTTTTGCTTGCATATGGAAGCAATGCGTTTTCTTTTTTGCTGCTCTGCCCCGGCATCTAGACCCAATGGAAAATTCTCACTTAGGGCGCATATCGCTTCTCTAAGCAACTTAAATGGGAGTGTCAGCTAAATAATTAAACATGGTGCAATGGGATAAATCTGCACAAATATAAAAAGTACGGTTGCCAGCTTGTGCAGATTTTATTTCTTGTGACACATTTAATTATTTGATTGACATCTCCAAAATTGGAGACTGGCACCTGAAAATTACATCGATAAATTTATTGACATGAAAGGCAGCGTAAAGGAACATTGTTAAATCAATCATTTCGATTGAGCGGGAAACGCAGCAAGCTTTACGTCTAAATCTCGCAAACCAGTGTCGTTGCGGGGAGTTGTTACTTTCAATTAAATGCGTTGCTGCTTTTGTTTGAATGAGACATTCACGTGGTATAAAATCACGATAAACACGGTAGCGATCGCTAAAAAAGACCTTGACTTCCAACTTTTTTAGTCGCTCGTACATTTTTCTGAATGTTTCAACATCTCGTGCGCCGTACTCCCAATCGATGAGCTGCTTTGTTGTTCGGCAATAAGCTTTCCAGACCCACAATTGTCTTTTTGGGAGTGCACAAAATGCCACATTTCATTGAGCTCAATCACTACGATATCGTCAATTGGCGCCGGTTTTGAATAGTTATTTTTTGCAAACGTTTCCACCCAAACGAACGCCGATTGAACGTTGGCTTTGAAAAAATTTGAAAAATCTGGCGATGGTTCGGAACGAATATCCGTGTACGTACATCCACACAGCCAGGAGTTTTTCTTGTTTACTCCTTCCTTTATGTCTTGCGGGAACAAATTGGCAGCCGCATTTTGTGCATTTGTAGCGCTGTTCCCCCTTTACAAACCCGGCTTTTGTGTACGCGCTCTCCTGGTATTTTTTGTGCTTATACTTATCTTTATTGCCGTTGTAACACGTTTAATTATTTATCTGACACCTCCAACAACGGTACAAATGTAAAAAGTGCAGTTGACAGTTTGTGCTGTTTTTTCCCTTCGTATCACATATAATTATTTAGCTGACATTCCTTAAATTCTCTATCATAAATTCAGCCACAACACAAATTGTTAACACATCCCATCCGGCAAGCTTCCGGTAAAAAAAGTATCGATCGTCGGAATGTCGTATCTTGGCTGAAAAATAGACGCCACTTCTGATTCCTCCGACGAACTTTGGCTAAGAAAATCAAACGGGTACAAACTTAACCGCAGCTCCTCCTCCGCCGCCTTAATAGCCTCTTTTAGACCATCACACCGCACCATGCCGTCTGTCGCGCCTCTTTTTCGCGCAAGGCTAGGATTTTTCACCGATACAACTTTTCGCGTCTTCCAGTTAACCATAAAATAGCGCGGCTTTTTATCCACTAACGCATAAAAAATATGTCCTTGTCCACCATTTACATAGGCTAAATCGTCAACAGACAACCTTTTTAAATGGTCCACCTCAAAAATCATTATGCTTCCTCCGCAAAACAACAACTTTTTACGAGTATATCACAATCGCGTCAAATATCTAAATTTCAGTGAATGTTGCCCACCTTTATTTTGGGAGTACCTACAACATCAAGAACGCCTCGCGGCGCCATAGACAAAAAATAACCATATTTCAACTCGTGCAACTATCAGTTGACACCTACAGGAGAGGTAGCCTTCACAACAGATTACAGACTTTAATCTTTGAACGTTTTCCGCCGACAAGAACCTAAAAGAGGGCCTCCGCAATATAATAACTACAAGAGAAAGAAGGAAAACAGGGACCATTTCATCATCGTTTCCTGATTTTTTATACGTTTTTTACAGGCAAACGTCAATAGACCTCTTGCGAAAATAAATATACAGAATATAAGACATGAAATATGAAAAAATAGCGAGTTATTCAGGAACAAAGTTTCGGAGAATTACAGAAGTAAAGCGAAGTACATTTGGAAAAATGGTAGAGATTCTGAAGTAAGGTTATGCA
>JAZQJR010000012.1:0-2174 GCA_045541715.1 Acutalibacteraceae bacterium | reverse complement strand
GGTTTTCTTTTCCAAGAGCCCGCGTGTACTTCATATATATTCATTGGTTGGTCTAAGCTAGCAGACCTATTTTTCATCCATTCATCATCAGAAAATTTGTAATTGTTTGGATCATAAACCACAGAGTTATAGTGCCATCCAATTGCAAAAGCATATGGGTCAACCCTGTAAAACTCCTCATTGCCTTTAGTTGTAAGTTTATATTTATACTCAGATTTATTTTTTACTCCAGGTACAAACAAAGAGAACACATTATTTTCATCGCGAGTCATCGGCAGCGGTATCCAGTCATTTACGTCACACACAAGCTCTACTTTTGCAGTATTTGGTGCAAAAACTCTAAACATGCAACCTTCTTGGCCGTTTTGGGTGGTTAAGTGAGCGCCAAAATATTCATACGCGTTAAAAGAAGCACCGTTAAAAAAGTCTCTAACAACATCAGAGTAACCTATACCCGTAGCTAAGCAAAACGGTTGCGCTATAAAGAAAATCGGCAAAGCAGCGAGGGCAATTTTCGCAGTAGCCCAAGCCAAGTTAGTTTTCCTAGCCAATACGACGTAAATAGCATTAGCAGCGGCAATTAGCACTAGGCCGGTTAGCCTGATAGAATATTCGCTCACCAAAGACCTGACCACATCTAAAAGTTCGGGGGCCAACCCAAGTCTGTCCAGCCAACCATAAGTTGTAACCCAGTAAGCAGCGACTTTTAAGAGACCAGTAAACACCAAAACTATAAGGGCACATCGCAAGCTACCATCACGCGCGGTAATGTGGGTTCCAACTATCGCGCCACTTATTGCAAAAATTATTGCGAGCAAAGCAAAGTAGAGCACATTAACTTTGCCCAAAACCAGGTCATAATCGTAGTTTTTTAGCCCAATAACGAACAAAGTCAAAATTATTGTTAAGGAACTACTAACAAGAAAAGCCGAAAACCCATTTTTTAATATATCAAAAATTGTGCTAAAATTTGGCTTTAAATCTTTAAGAGATAAATAGTAACTAGATTTCTTAGAAATAAAGGCCGGCAGTAAAACGCATAGGGTTACAATATTCGAGAAAAAAACAGCCAAAAACAGCCCCGTAGTTGCCATCCTCATTGAGGACACAAAAATATATTCTAGTAGGGCACGCGTGGCTAAGCCGGCTTCCCATGAAAAAGCATATCTACCGAAGTTGCCGCCACTTACAAGAATTATTTGCAAAGTAAGGTTAACCACAAAAAATATTGTATTTATAAGATAAAGCGGCATATAAGCTTTCAATACGTCCATCATTCCGCAGCAGGCGCCGAAATAGCCATAGTTGGTGTGAAAAACTTCCATTGTCACAGTTAAAATAACAGACGCCGCTATGGATAAAAACACCATATTTCCCGCGACTGATTTATTCTTAGCATTGCCAGTAGAGTCTTTCTCAGAAAGAAGTTTTACTCCTGAGAAAATAAACATAGACACAGTAACTAAAAACAGAACTAACGGAATGGTCATTCCAATAGCGAAAAGCGCCTGAAATCCTATATTTTCATCACGAGAAATGAAAAATCGGTCTATAAGCGAATTAAAAGCTATCCCCAGGTACATCATAGCAAAAAATAGTATCACACTCAGCCGTTTTGAGCGACCCAAGCCCAATGGCCGCGAGGCGGCCCCATAAAATTTATGGGGCCTAGCAGGTCCTCCTTGAGGACCTGCTTCATAGGAACTCAAAAATTGAGTTCCTATGGCCTCGCGGCCAGCGCAGTACCGTAGTCTTGTCCAAAGAGAACGCTCTAATCTTATAGTTTTCATTTTTATCCCCCATTTCTCTTTCTAACTATGACAAAGTAGCCAATCAGCAAAATAACCGATATAATTGACACCGCAGTGCCCAAATAAAACCACTCTGGAATATATTGCATTTCGACGGTATGCTCGCCTTTTTCTAAGTCTATGGCCATCAAAATGTCGCAAACCTGCCTCGGAGCTACCTTTTTCCCATCAACTTTTACTTTCCACCCTTTTTCGTATGGTACTGTAACCAGCAAGCTTTGATTGTCATTGAGCGAGTTCACGGTACCTTTTAAGTGAGAACTGCTTATTCTTTGAAAATTATAGGGTTGGGCTAATAAGCTTTGACATTTTTTCTTTACCAAATCAACATTTTCATAATAAACGTGCATGTCGCCTAGCAAA
>JAZQJR010000011.1:0-2711 GCA_045541715.1 Acutalibacteraceae bacterium | reverse complement strand
CTACGGGCCTTCGGCGCCTCGCGGCGCGCGCAGAGCTTGCTAAACCAGATAAAGCCGTCAAGCAAGGCACTCACCCTTTACAAAAAAAGGCTTGACTAGCTAGCAAAAATTATGTTATAGTATATCTACCTCTATAAAGGGCTTGTTTCTTGTGCTCTTTCGAGGGAGGCTAAAAATTTCCGATTTCCGGGAGGTGCCGACATGCGAACAAAAATAACATTAGCCTGCACAGAGTGCAAACAGCGTAACTACAACACGATGAAAAACAAAAAGAATGATCCTGATAGACTTGAGATGAACAAGTACTGCAGGTTCTGCAAAAAACATACTTTGCATAAAGAAACAAAGTAATTTTGACGGAAGGGGTAAAAACTATGGCTGCTAATAAAAATGCTGAGAAGAAACCCAATATCATTCAAAGGATTGGCAAATTTTTTCCTGATTGTAAGCACGAAATGAAAAAAATCGTTTGGCCTACAATCAAAACCACCTTTAAAAATACCGGCGTCGTGTTGTCGTCGATTGTCCTTGCGGCAAGTTTTATCGGTGTGTTTGACTTTCTTCTGACATTAGGCCTTGGTTCTATCATGAATATTGCCCGCTAACGTCAGGTGGAGGGAAACTATGCCACAAGAAGCAAAATGGTACATCGTGCATACTTATTCCGGCTACGAGAATAAAGTTGCATCGAATCTTGAAAAAACTATCGAAAACCATGGTCTTCGTGATTTGATTCAAGAAGTGTATGTGCCAACCGAGACTGTCACCGAGATTAAAGATAATAAAAAACGTGATGTCGAACGTAAAGTCTTCCCTGGGTATGTTATCATCAAAATGGTCATGACCGACGATACTTGGTACGTTGTGCGAAATATCCGCGGTTGTACCGGCTTTGTTGGACCGTCCTCCAAGCCGATTCCTCTCTCTGAGGCGGAAGTTAAAAAGCTTGGTATCGGGAAAAAATCTGTGGAAGTTTCATACAACGTTGGAGATCAAGTTGTTATTATCGATGGTCCGCTCGAGGATAGCGTCGGTACCGTAGAAGAACTCGATACGCAAAATGATTACGTTAAGGTTCTTGTCAACATGTTTGGGCGCAATACGCCCGTCGAACTTGAGTTAGCTCAAGTGGAGTTATTGGACTAGTCGCTGTAATAGATCTTTGAGCAAATCTATTACGCATGGGGCAGACTTGGCCCCACCGTGGGAGGAGCAAATAAACTTTAATTTTGTTCCGCATTTTACCACTAATTTTGGAGGTGCAAAAAATGGCTCAAAAAGTCACCGGCTATATTAAGCTTCAAATTCCTGCTGGTAAAGCTACTCCGGCACCACCTGTTGGTCCGGCATTAGGTCAGCACGGTGTCAACATCATGGCGTTCACTAAGGAATTTAATGATCGCACAAAAAATGACGCAGGTTTGATTATTCCTGTTGTTATCACGGTCTATGCTGACCGTTCGTTCACTTTCGTTACGAAAACTCCGCCGGCTGCAGTTCTCATTAAAAAGGCTTGCGGCATCGAAAGTGGCTCAGGCGTACCGAATAAAAATAAGGTAGCAAAAATTACCCGCGAACAGGTCAAGAAGATTGCTGAGCAAAAAATGCCCGACCTAAATGCTGCAAGTGTCGAGACGGCTATGAGTATGATCGCCGGAACAGCACGTAGCATGGGCATCGAAGTAGTCGATTGATTTAACCCGGGTGGGAGGAAATAATCCGATTTTACCACTCAATAGGGAGGAAAACCAATGAAACATGGTAAGAAATATGTCGACAGCGCAAAGCTAGTTGACAAAACAAAATTATATGAGAACGATGAGGCGATGGATCTTTGCGTCAAGACGGCTACTGCTAAGTTTGACGAGACCGTAGAGGTTCACGTAAAGCTCGGTGTTGACTCACGTCACGCTGACCAGCAAGTACGCGGTGCGATTGTATTGCCAAACGGCACCGGTAAAAATGTTAAGGTTCTTGCGATTTGCAAGGGCGACAATGTAAAGCTCGCCGAGGAGGCAGGTGCTGATTATGTTGGCGCCGAGGAGATGACCACAAGGATTCAAAACGAAGGCTGGATGGATTTTGATGTGCTCATCACTACGCCAGATATGATGGGTCTTGTAGGTCGTTTGGGTAAGGTTCTTGGCCCGAGAGGTCTTATGCCAAACCCAAAAGCCGGTACAGTTACGCAGGACATCGCAAAGGCTGTTAAAGAGGCTAAGGCAGGTAAGATTGAGTATCGCTTGGATAAGACAAACATTATCCACTGCCCAATCGGCAAGGTTTCTTTCGGCAAGGAGAAGCTGCTCGAGAACTTTGATGCCCTTCTAGGTGCCATCGTTAAGGCAAAGCCAGCTGCCGCAAAGGGACAATATGTCAGATCTTGCGTGGTGTCTACCACCATGGGCCCCGGCGTTAGATTGAACCCAAACAAAGTCGGCGTATAATTCAATAAAAAATCAGCAACCAGATGAAATCATCTGGTTGCTTTTTGCTGCGTGGAGGGTTAATTTTTTTCGTATAAACTTTGTAAGGAGATGTTGCTCGAGAGCTTTAATGAGCTTCTAGAGGAGTGCCCTAAGTCAGCATTTTTCATTAGATTGATGTCCCAGCCGGGCCGCGAGGCCAAAGAAAATATTATTTTCTTTGTGGCCAATCACTCAACGTTGTTGAGTGATTGGCTAGCCGAAGGCCCGTAGGTCCTTCGGCGC
>JAZQJR010000010.1:0-7692 GCA_045541715.1 Acutalibacteraceae bacterium | reverse complement strand
TATAATCTGCAAATATTTTTGTTAATAGTAATTTTCATTTTGATTGTAATCAATTTGAAACAAGCGGATGAATTGAGAGACCTCGAGCGAAAAACTCTCGATAATTCGCAGTGCCGCGCTGCCGGTGGCAGATACAGCGGCGCCGACGAATAGGAAGAAATACAGAGCAATGCGAAGCGCTCCAAGCAAGTAGTGCGACAATATTTCTGACCGGAAAATCGTCTGCAAAAAATTAAAACAAAATAGGGAGGATAGATAAAATGATGAAATTGATTGAAAAAAATTATCTTACGCCACCAGATAACGAAGCTATCCCCGTCTTAAAGTGCTTTTTCTGCGAAGAAGATGTCTGCGAAGGCCAGGACTATTATGTCTTAAACGGCTTTTATTGCTGTGAAGATTGCCTTGACATCCATTTCAAATTTACAGCTGAGCTTCCCGATTATGATTCGTAGCGCCGCCCTGCCAGTGGCAGAAACAGCGGTGCTATCGAATAGGAAGAAATACAGAGCAGTGCGAAGCGAGCACAACGAGCAATGCGACAATATTTCTGGCCGGGCAGCCGAAAAAGCAGAACGAGATTACGAAGATTTAAAGAGCCGAGGTGAAATTTAAGGTGGAAAAGTCAGTATTTGAGACGCTGTTTGAAATTAACGTGAACGACCAGCCGAGAGCCTCGGCACGCAAGTCGCGACCAGAGAAGCTTTCTATGTGGATTTTTGATTCTCGCGATTAAGCTAGTTCTAGCTTTGGGGCGAATGAAAAGTATCTATCTTGGCTGTATGCGTGGGCGGAGGTGAAAAAACGCTTTCCATATGCAAATTATAAAGTGTATGAAACTGAATCTGGTTGTATTTATTGCACCGACGGGTGTGTGGCCGCACAGGCCGAGTCGCGCTTGAGTTGCAGCTCAAGTTTAGCTTGTAGGCACGCGGCCAAAGAACGGCACGTAAACTTGTGCGATTTTGCTTTTTAATTGTGCTTGTAAAAATAGGTGCTGCGCACATTGAGTACTTACCGATAATGGACTACAAAAGCGAGTCAATTAGCCTTGAAAACGTTACAAGCTTTGATGTGAATAAGTCGATTCAAAGAAGCTTAACAAAGGCGTTAGCTCGGCATGGGTTGGGACTTTATTTGTATGCTGGTGAAGATTTGCCGGAAATTGAAGTCGAAAAAAGCGGGTGGCCCCGCAGGCCGAATTGCGCACGAAGTTTAATTATAAAATTTAGGATATGTGCCCTCAGTTGTAGTTTGAGAAAAATTCAACTTCTTCAGAAGGTGATGAAAAAGTTTGATGAGCCTGATAAATTGTATGCTACGCTCTTAAAAAAATACAACGTAAGCAGTTTTAAAGAACTGACGGTTAAGCAGCGAGTTGAAATTTTGGATGGGCTTAATGATTCGCAGTACCGCGCTGCCAGTGGCAGATGCAGCGGTGCTGACGAATAGGAAGAAATAACGAGAAATGTGAACGGGAGTGAACAGTGCGACTATATTTCTGACCGGGGAGTCGTTTGGCTTGTAGATTTACGCTGCCAGTGGCAGAAACAGCAAGCTCGACAAACAAGAAAAGGCACAGAGAGATGCGAAGCGGCGAGTGACCTCGCATGACAAGTCGCGCTCATAGCTAATTGAAATTTTTGTTTGTACGCACGAGAGGAAACTTATATGAAATTTTTAACCGCAAAAAAGCGAGCCGCGCGACAATGCCTTTGACCGGGAACCTTAATAAATAGGGCGGCGCAAGATGGAGATAAAATTCACAGTTCCGGGGCCGCCGAAAGGGCAACGTGACGTTGCATCCATGTCGCACACGAAGAAAGCGCGAGCAATGAGTCTTTTTGCCTGCGCTGAAACCGGTCGCGAATTGCCAGCGCGGGCTCCGCGCAGGCCTCGAATATGTAAGGTTAATGGGTGAAGTGTAGCTTACACGCCAAAAGAAACAATCGAATACGAGAAATTGATAAGGGCAAGTTATACAGCCGGTTCTAAAGCGAAATTTGAGAGAAATTTACCGCTGGAAATCAGTATACTTGCTATGGAGGTTAGAATTTTAGAAGCTAGATGCTGGAGGTAAAACACAAAGATTTGCGAAAGTTTTGTGAGCATTTTCGCAAAACGCTTGCAGCATATCTAAAGTTTGATAGGTCTCTCTTGATGCGTATCTAGCATCTAATCTCTGACGTCTCACCTCTAGACGCTGAATTTACGACGAATTTAAAAAAGTTGGTCAGGATGGAATAAAGTTTTCGCTACAACTTAGCAACGGAAAAGACCCAAGAACAGACGAATGGAACAAGCCAACATTCGCTGATTGCACTGTATTTGGATGGGCTGCAACGCGGCGGGTGCCCCCGTGGGACAAGTCGCGCTTGAGATTTTTCAAATTTCGAGTTGCGTCACGCGGCGAAGGCAAGTCTTGTGCAATTTGAAACGATAAGACGGCAAGTATTACAAAGGCTTTATAGTGCGTGAAATCATCACTGAGCAAGAGATACAGCGCGTAGCCCGCGCAGGCAATTCGCGCCTGAAGTATAGCGAGGAATGTAGCGTTAGCGCCTGCGAGAATAGCAATTTTAAAGCTTTTGATGATTTGCCATTTTAGGGGGACGTTTTATGACATCAAATGTAAAAAAATCATACTATGCTGTGATTCCGGCGGCTGTTAGATATGACAGTAGTGTCGTTCCAAGCGCTAAACTTCTTTACGGCGAAATAACGGCGCTCTGTAACGAAAAAGGCTATTGCTGGGCGACGAACGACTATTTTAGTCGCCTTTATTCTGTCAGCAAAAGGACAATTTCAACCTGGATTAAGTCGCTTTGTGATGCTGGACATATTTCAGCAGAGTTTGTTATGGATAAGAACAATCAGAAAGTGAAGTTGAGATGCTTGAAGGTGGCGGAAGAAAATTTCGTGACCCTCACGAAGGAAAGTTCCATACCCTCACGAAGTAAACTTCACGAACCCCATGAAGAAAACTTCGCAGAGAATAATACAGTGCGGAGTACCATAAGGGGCATGGAATGTTTTTATGGTTCTCCTTCTGAAGAGTAGATTGGTTAACAAGCCATCTGCTCTTTTTTTGTGCGTCCAAAATATTTTTTATAGCCATCTTTTTGTGACCGGCTCAATTTTGGAATCTGCACTTGTCCTATCATCTTGTAATAAATCTCTATCTTTTGAATTTTTTCTCCGAAAACCTCTTCTCTGTGATGCACTACGATTTTGTCAATGAACTCGTGCAGGATATCTGGCGTTAGTTCCTCTACGCTGGAATATTTTCTCACGATTTGCAAGAAACCATCGGCATTAAGTTCATGAGATTTCTCTTCAGCAACTACTTTTTTCATGTATTTTATCTGTGCTTTAAGTTCAAACTGTTCCTCCTCATACTTTTGCGACAATTTTAAAAACCGGTCTTCGGATAAGTTGCCTAAGATTTTTTCTTCAAACACTTTTTCGCAAAGCGTATCAAGTTCCTTATCGCGAGCCAACATTTTATTTAGTGCTTCGAGATTTCTCTTCGAATAACAAAAAACAAAAAGCGCATTGAATTTTTCGAAACGCTTTGGCCGCGTGAACGTGCATACAATCTTCACAAAAAACTTAGCGCAACTTGTCCTGTGCGGTCACGCACCAACAGCTATTTTTACAAACTCATCTTCAAACTCGGTTGCGAACTGGACAATATTCGAGATATCACTTTTGACCAGGTGTGACAAAACATCAACTCTAATGTGGTGAGTTTTCTTGCACAAACCGTTTTGAGCACGTTGATTACGGCACGAAAAGTAGTGATTATCCGGATTATCATGAGTGAACTTGCAATTCAGGTTTGCACCGCAATCTGAGCCTTTGTCTAAATTGCAGTTTAACAACAACTTTTATTAGTGTTTTTTGTGAATTAAGCAAATGAAGTTGGACAGTTTACTGACTTATACAAAAACGCGAGCGATGAATCTGGGAAATAGCAAAATTATTTGGTCGCGAATTGCGTGTCGAGGCTCTCGACTGCTGTAAGTCTTGAAATTGACAACATCGCCGACATATGATTGGTTCGTTAAGATTCTTTGTATCATCCCGTGATTCCAGAGATATTCATTCAGCGGAGGTTTATCAATAGGCTTGTTAAGCCCCCTTTTATTGCGCTTGACTGGCAAAACAAATAAAATTAAAACGCCTCTTGCGTTTTTTTGCGCGCAACGGTACAATGAAGAGGAATTTTATTTTAAAGGAGGCATTTATATGTCAAAAGAGCAAGCAAAGGAATTTTTCTACGAGGTGGCCAAAAACAAGGAGTTAGCAGAAAGGGTCAGTCAGTTGCTGGGCGGCACTGCTAGCAAAGAAGCGGTTGCAGAGAAGTTAATTTCTGTGGCAAATGAACATGGATTTAACTTCACAAAAGAAGAAGCAGCCATAGCGCAAAGTGATTTTAAGATACCGTTGTCCGAGGATGAGCTGGCAGATGTGTCTGGAGGGTGGGGCTTTTCATGGTTGGTTGCTCCTGTGCTGAGTTTATTTTCTGCCTTTCTTGGAGGAACTGAATCTCAACCTCAACACTCTGTTGCTATGGATTCGCCGACAGCAGTTCAGGAGACTCGCGCTAAGGAGCAACATAAAGGCGTTGTCGATAACATCTTTACAAGTGGTAAACAAGACTCTCAGATTCAACAAACAGCTTCCACTGTTGAAAAGCTGCAAAAACAATGGTCGAGCATGCGCACTAAACTAGAAGAATATAACAAAGTATTAAAAGAAGAAGTAGTCCCAACAAACGATACCATTTTCTCCGCTGAAAAAGTAAACAAATTTGTTTCTGAACTGGATAGGCTTATCGCGGTCGATACGGAAAATATGCAATTAAAAGAATTAAATAATCTAATAAATGAGACCGACGTAGTTATAACAAATTTACTTAAATTGGGAATTCAAGAAAGAGATAAACAAAAGGATATTCTTGATGATCTGACGAAATACGCAACTTTATCTGCAAGTATTGCGTCCGATGTTGAATTTTTCAAAAGCTGGAGTAATTTCACGATAGGTTCAGCTGTGTTTTCACGTGCTATTTGGGCGCACAATCTAAATGAAATGGTTAAACAAGACCTTGCTGCTCAAAAGATAAAGGACCAGTTTGGATTTACTGTAGACTATAAATTTAATTATGAAACTGGTGAGCTATTTATAGAAGGTACTGGTGGAGATTGTGAGCTCACCGCTGACGCGTACTTTACAATTAAAGACAATATAGAGCCGATTGGAACTGTAACGAAGGTTCGTATAGAAAAAGTAACAAATGTTGATTCTGGTGTTTTTTCTTCAGATAAAAACTTAAAAGCAGTTTATTTAGGTAAAGACGTAAAAACGGTTAAAGGGTTCAATGGCTGTGACAAACTTGAGTGGATTTGTTATGAGAGCGAAGAAGTGCCGGAAGCGAATAGCATATTAACAAAAACGATGGAATTTACTGATGGTGAATTTTCAAAAGTCAGTGAAAATATTACTTTTAATGATTTTTGGAATAAGCTTTGAGCTTGTGTTTGAGAGAAAAATTTCAAGCCGCGCACTTCAAACAATTCGGACGGCTACGGGTAGCGTATGTTATACCAACGGCCCATCATTTTGCCTCCAGTGCATGGGAGGCTTTGGGCACAAAAAAAGGCACATCCACATTCAAGAAACATGGATATGCCTTAACTTTTGGTTTTTTACAATATTAAAGCAAGAGGAACTCTAAGCTTCCACCAAGCAGCGCTTTTTTAATCAGATTTTAACTATTTTCTTCCAATTGTCCTGTCGCGCCCTGAATGAGATTTATTGTAAAAATAAGCTTGTTCCTGTGCATTTTTATATATTTAAATAAAAAAATATCACTGTTAGGCCTTTGCCCACAGTGAAAAATAAAAGCTGCTAACAAAATTTTGTTAACAGCTTAGACGTTTCATTTTGCTTTAAAAGTGAGGCTTTAAATTTTACTTAGTAAACAAACAATATCTAAAAAAGTCTACCATTGAGGTTCGACGTGGCTAAAATCCCAACTGTCATGAGCCTGAGATACCCCGCCACCGCCATGGTAATAACCACCTGGATGATGCTGGAATAGGTAGGTTACAATTACACCACAACCATTAGATTCCTCTAACCATCGCTCAGATTCGGATTGTAACTTTGGAAAACTTGAGAATAGACCAATTCCTCCAGCGGCAACCTTTACTTTTTCTACTTTAGAGAAATATGCAACTACATTGCATATCCAATTAAACATACCTCTAGCTGCTTGTTCTGATTCAACCGCTGAAACTAATTCATCGTGAGGAATAAAAACTTTCTTTATTCTTTGGCCATTGCTAAGCGTTTCTTCTACTACTTTGCTTTCATTACAACCTGCGTGTGCAACATTAACATTTAGCATAAAGCACACTGACAGCAATAGAAACGAAATGGTTTTTAATATTTTGTTCATAACTTTCACCTCATTAGAATTTAGAAGTTTCCAGAAGCTCCGCCTCCACTACATGAACCACCGCCACCCTTGGTAGTTCCCCCAGCAGAAGACTGCGCTCCTCCGGCGTGGCCCACGTTAACATTGAATAACAGGCACGCCGCAGCGAAAATGGAAAATAATGTTTTCAGTGTTACTTTTAGCATCGTCCTCACCAACAAATATAAATCTAGGCTAGCCGAGATTATTATAACACATAAATTTCCAGAATAATACATTATTTTACAGTTCGCCAAAATTCTATGTTTTAACTCAAATCGCAAACACGTTTTCCAAAATATGGTGCTAAAAACTGTTTTTTGCCTATTAAAGAAATTTCAAGCAACGGCGGCAACTATTGTTTATTTTTAAATCCATCCTCAATTATGACCTTTTTAGCAATTTCAAGCGCAACTTGCAACGAAACAGATAGCTTCTCACGGTCTTCTCGACAAATGATTTTTCTGTCGCATAAAAGCCTATTGCTCTTTTTTTATCTCATCTAAAAACTTAAATAAAAGCGCATCTATCTCAACTAATCTGGGCTTGAATTTTTTATCTAACCCCAGCACATAGTCAGGCGTCGTCTCTAGTTTCATACACATATTCAGCAAAGTTGGAAAGTCAGGCTCTCGCCGACCTTGCTCATACATTGCAATCGTAGACGGCGCTACCCCAATGGACTCCGCAAGGTTTCGTTGCGATAGCCCATGCTTCAATCGCAGTAAACGTATGCGGGTCGAAAAGAACAATAAATCTTTGTCTGCCAAGTTTCGAACCGTAATTCGGGTTTCCTTACCATCCGTAGGAGATATCAAAAAGTTAGCTTTGTTAATTAACCATTCAAACAAGCTCAATTTCTGAAGCTGATGTGATACCCCTTCTTGGTTTAACTGAATTATTTCATCAAAACTTTTATCAACTTTAACCCTTTGAGTGAAGTTAAGAGACACTAAACATATCTTTAAAGGTGAATGTACACTTTTAGCTCCTTTAACGCACTCTATACACAAATTGTCAAACTCATTTTGAGCGCAGACATAAAACTCTGTAACATTAAAAGTTGCAACTAACTTTTCTATTTCGCTCTTCAGAGTTGGTTTTAAACTCTCAAAATTAAATTTCCTTTTCCCAAAATAAAAGCAGCAAGCCTTCTTCCCCATTCCAGTCACTCTCACTTTAAGGTTATATTTACAGTATCATAA
>JAZQJR010000009.1:0-14438 GCA_045541715.1 Acutalibacteraceae bacterium | reverse complement strand
GAGTGCTGGGCCACAAAGAAAATAAGTATTATTTTCTTTGGCCTCGCGGCCCGGCCGTAGCAACTAACTCAATGGAAAATACAAGTCGGATCGTAGCCATGTCGTTCTGTGAGCCAAGGAGTTGTCAGTGAGTCTTGTCTTCCTAAGACCGCTTGGCCTCCGACTTGAGTGCTGGGCCACAAAGAAAATAAGTATTATTTTCTTTGGCCTCGCGGCCCGGCCGTAGCAACTAACTCAATGGAAAATACTCACTTAAGACACTCCAAATTTTTACAAAATCGCATCCGGATTCACATCGACGAACGTGCTGACACCGGAGAAATTTTTACATTTTCCGAACTCCAAAATGGCATCGCTTATGAGATTTCTGGCCATTTTCTCATCCACGAACTTCATAATTATTTTATATCGAAACTTGTTGCTCACCTTAAGAATTTGCGCGGGAGCGGGCCCTAAAATTTTGATTGCCAGCGTTGAGTACTCTTGTCGCACCTTCGCCTTGAGGATCTTGAAAAACTCAACGGCGGCATTCAAAACTTTAATTTCCCGCTCGCCGGAGAATCCGACCACACAAAGGCGCGCAAATGGCGGGTAGAGCATGGCCTTGCGTAAGCTTACCTCGTCGTTATAGAAGGAGTCATAGTCCTGGAGGGCGGCCAACTTTATGACAGAATTCTCGGGCGTGAACGTCTGGATAACCGCGTAGCCCTTGTCACTTGCGCGGCCGGCCCTCCCCACCACCTGCGTGAGTAGCGAAAACGTCCGCTCGTAGCTTCGAAAGTCGCCGCTATAAAGGGCCTGATCGGCAGATAATACGCCCACCAAGGTCACATTAGGGAAGTTAAGGCCCTTCGCTACCATTTGCGTGCCCAGCATGATGTCATACTTGCCGCCCTCAAAGTCGCGCAGTTTTTCCTCATAGGCGAACTTCGACATCATCGCGTCAGTGTCCATCCGCAAGACTCTCGCCTGAGGGAAGCGCTCCTTCAAGGCCTCTTCTATTCTTTGAGTGCCCTCGCCGCGATACTTAAGGTGTCGCTCGTGGCAGGCCGGACACTCGCCGGTGATGTCCATCGCGAAGCCGCAGTAGTGGCACATCAGCTTCTTGTTGGCCGCGTGGTACGTCAGCGAGATGCTGCAGCTCGGGCACGTGACCACCTGCGAGCACGCGTCGCACAGCACCAGCGTATTGTAGCCGCGGCGGTTGAGGAGCAAAATCGACTGCTTGCCCCGCTCGAGGTTCTCACGCAACTTGTCATCCAATTCGCGACTAAAGGCACTACAATTGCCGGCCTCAAGCTCCTTATTCATGTCGACAATTGACACCTCAGGCAAGTTCGCCCCAGCATAGCGCTTTCGCAAGATATTCACGCTATATTTTTGTTGCTTCGCCCAAAAGAAACTCTCCACCGAGGGCGTCGCCGAGGCCAGCAACAACAGGCATTTATGATACGCGCAGCGCATTTTTGCAACCTCTCGAGCGTGGTATCTCGGCGTCGCATCGGACTTGTAGCTGTTCTCTTGCTCCTCGTCGATGATAATCAAACCGACGTTCTCGAACGGCGCAAAAACCGCCGAGCGCGTGCCGATGACCACGCTAACCAGGCCGTCCTTGACGCGCTTGTACTCGTCGAGTCGCTCCGCTTGCGAGAGGCCACTGTGAAAAACCGCCACCTTATCGCCGAAACGCCCCTTAAAAATCGCGAACATCTGCGGTGTCAAGGCAATCTCCGGCACCATCACGATGACATTCTCGCCGCGCGCCACCACGTCTTGAATCAGCCGCATAAAGACTGAGGTCTTGCCGCTTCCGGTGACACCATACAACAGTGAGACTTGATACTCGCCCGACTCATATGCCGCTCGGATGGACTCATAGGCGGCCGCTTGCTCTTCGGTCAAGACTATCTCCTCGTCGATTTGAGAGAAGGTCACATTTTTGTACGGATCTCTGTAGACGGTGTCCTCGAAGTACTCCACAATGCCCTTGCGCGCGAGGTTGTCAACGACCGAAACGCCGACTCCGGTGAAGTACATTAGCTCCTTGAGCGACATCGCAGCAGCTTTTTCCTGCAAGGCCTCGCACACGACTTTCTGTTTCGGCGTCAACTTCACATCTTCAATCGAGTCCATCTTTAGCTTAACCATTTTCACTTTGGCGTCGGCTAAGGTTCGTTTCTCGACCTCTTTTTTCTCAAGCAATCCATCCGACTCAAGTACCTTCAAACCGCCAATTGCCGACGCTCCGAACTTATTTAGCAGGCGTTCCTTCGAGACCCAACTTCCCTCTTTTTGCAAGTACGCAAGGATATTTTGCTCAAGCTCATCACGGTCTAGCTCTTCTATTGGTGCCGGGAGGCTCGCTATTTTGAACTGCTCCTGCAACTTGAAATTCATGCCGGCCGGGAGCATCAACTTGACCGCGTCGAAGGTCGGGCAAAAGTACTTTTGCCGCATGAATTGCGCGAGTTGGAGCATCTCGTTATTCAAAAGCGGCGCCGAATCCAGCACCGCAAAAACAGCTTTCAACTTGTCAGCCTCGCCGGAGCGCGCCGCCTGTAGGACGACCCCTTGACGTTTTTTATTCCCGGCTCCAAACGGCACGAGCACTCTGCAACCCGGCTTTATTTTGTCCGCGAGGTCGTCCGAAACCGCGTAGTCATAGGGCTTGTCGAGGTGATAGACGATTTGCTCGACCGCGACCTTAACGATGAATTTCTCAGCCATAAAAAGTCCTCAAACGAAGCTCAAAATTAGTTAGTTATTTATCTCCGGCTCATAGAGCTCATATTTGCCGGCCTTGAAGTCCTCTGCGGCCAAGTTTACCGGCTTCTCGAGGAGTTCCTCGCCATTTAAGTCAGCGATGTCGGCTATCTCGCGGGCACGTTTTGCCACGCCCATCACGAGCGAATATTTACTTTTTTTGCCAGCTAAAAGCTCGTCTATTGATTGTTTTTGCATTGTAACAACACCTCGTTAATAATGTTTTCGCGCCGGAGCGTCCGCGATTTTTCCGCGCGTATAATCGAATGTATGTTCTCGGCGCACGCCGTTATGTCGTCGTTGACCACTATGTAGTCGTACTGCGCGGCGAACTTGAGCTCCTCGGTGGCGCGCCTCAGGCGTTTTTCCAGGGAGCAAGCGGTCTCGGTGCCGCGCCTTGAGAGCCTGTCCGCTAAGATTTTCATTGACGGAGGCAAAATGAAAATTCCAATCGAATCGGGGCACTTTTCCTTAATTTGCATTGCGCCATCGACTTCTATTTTAAGGATTACGTCCTTGCCGGCATTGCGCAGCTCATCCACCGCCGTCCGAATGGTGCCATAATAGTTTTCGCAATAGGTCGTGTATTCGAGCATCTCATCGTTCGAGATGGCTTTGCGAAAGTCCTCGCGCGACACGAAAAAGTAGTCTTTTCCGTCAATTTCGCCATTCCTAGGTGGCCGAGTCGTCGCTGATATAGATTTTACCACATTCTCATCCAGCTTGAAAAGCGCCTCAAGAATGGTGTCCTTGCCAGATCCAGACGGCCCCGATAGTACAATTAGCAGCCCTTTTTCACTCATATGAAGCCATATCCTCCTCGTCCGCAGAGTCCTCGCCCTTGAGCCTGTTCGCGATGGTCTCCGGCTGCAGCGCCGAGAGGATTATGTGCTCGCTATCCATCACAAGTACCGCGCGCGTCCGCCTCCCGCAAGTCGCATCGATGAGCTCGTTCTTGGCTCTCGCATCAGAGATAACCCGCTTCACCGGCGCCGACTCCGGGCTGATAATCGCCACGACCCTCGCCGACGACACCATGTTTCCAAATCCTATGTTTATGAACTTCATCCAAGTCTCCTTGCTAAGTGGTTCTTCGCATACGGCTTCATCTAAATTTGCGGCCCCGGCTGTGCATTTTTAATGCACAGCCGGGAATCAACTCTAAAGAGTTGATTCCCGGCAAACCGCCACAAGTTGCGGTTTGCCGGGGCCTTTGCTGGAACTTTCCCGAAAAACGCACCCTAAAACAAACGCATCTACTTTTTCATTGTAGCAAGATTTAGCTTGGAGTGTCAATCGCGGCTTTCATCAGGAATACCCTAGTTGAGCACTTAAATAAAACTTGAGAGACAAAATGCGGATTTCAGGTGAGAAAAATTCTTTTTAGCACGAGCAAATAGATTGAAGGCATTAACAAAAATTTTGAAGACAGCCTTAGCTGTTTCAAGTGATCAAAAAAAACATTTGGACCTTCCGCGTAAAGAAGGAATGTAGTGTCGCAAGTCAAAATTTACTCCTCCGATGGAACGTTGTCCAAATAACTGTGTCAGCAAATCCATCGACATAGTTGTCAGACCAACACGCCCATTTTCTGCAAACGTTTTCACTCAAACGAGAACAGATTGGACGCTAACTTTTAAGATCTTTGCGATTGCCCTGAATGAAAGGCCATGAGCGTATAGTCGCACCGCCTCGAGCTTTTCTGGTTAATCCTGCCTTTATGCTTGTAGGAACAAATTGGCAACTGCATTTTTTGCACTTATAGCGTATATACCATTTACAAAGCTGACTTTTATGCTTTCATTCGATTCGCGCTTTTGTGCTTGCGCATAGCTATACCGTCCTTTTCTTTCTATTATGTCACGTTTGATTATTTGCCCAACGCACCTGGCATTTTTGGCTCTAAAAAAGACCAGTGTGGATTTGGAAAGCTTATTGTTGAACAACGAAAAGGCTTATCGATGGGGAATATGGCACACGAGATTCTTAAACGTTTAGAAAAAATGTACTAACAACTAAAGAGTGGACGTAAAAATCTTTTGGTATTGCTAAATTCAGGTATATGCAAGCGAATACCCTGTAAAATCAAATTCTGAAAAACTGCATAAGTATCCGCTTCTTTTAATTTTTACCATTTGTAAAAATCACATTCATATATGCAACATTATCAATGCCACCGTTACATGCTTTACACTTCATAGAGCTAGCATATCATAACTGTCTCTAGGGGGTGCCCTAAGTGAGCATTTTCCCTTGAGTTAGCTGCTATTGCCGGGCCGCGAGGCCAAAGAAAATAATACTTATTTTCTTTGTGGCCCAGCACTCAACAACATTGAGTGCTGGGCTGGCCGAAGGCCTGTATGGCCTTCGGCGCCTCGCGGCTGTCAGATGCTTGCCTAGGGCATCCTCATCTCTATATGGCACTCCCAAATTCTTTATCCATGCACTTATTTTACAAAATATATTTATTTTTAGCAACACCGATCTTTTTTAGCGATAGCTACAGTGTTTATCGTGATTTTATACCACGCAATTGTCTAACTCAAACAAAAGCAGAAAAACGCTTAATTGAAAGTAACAACTTCTCGCAACGACGCTGGTTTGCGAGCTTTCGACGACAAACATGCCGTGTTTCCTGCTCAATCGAAATAATTAGACCTCTTTCGAAAATAAATATGGTAGCGCCCACATTAAAGACAAGTCGAAAAACTCGTTAAACCTACGGCAGATTTAAGGTAATGAAATCGCTGTTTAAACTCGCCAAACTTATTAGGCCTCTTGCGAAAATAAACATGCAGCAAAAAACCTGAAAATAACGAAATTCAGGCGCACAACTAACGACAGATAGCGGCTATCAAGGAATTACAAAGCTGCACATGAATTCCGTTTTGCCAAAAAGTCTAGCAAAAATCAACCCTTATCAAAGCAAGAACGAAAACAGAACAGAAATAGCTCAAGAAAACGTATCTCTGTTGAACACGTGATCGCCTTGGTTAAGCGGTCCCGGATTCTTTCAGAACACTATCGCAACCGAAGATAACGCTTTTCTCTACTTTTTCTTTGATCGCGGGTATTTGCAATTTTGAACAACTCTCTTATTTTTGCAAGAGGTCTAATATTTTATTGTGTGCGAAAGTGACGGATGCTATGTATCGATGCTAATTGTTTAAAAAAGTGAACGAAATCAGTACTATTTGTGTCAACGTAATGTTGCTCAGCTGTGTCCGCATTTGGCTTTCCAATCATCATAAGACGACGACCGTTCGGATAATATAGGGCCATTCCATCAACTGGGTGTGAAATTTCCTTCCATTCAGTACATGGCTCACAATTTGAAACTTTTTTGCCTGTGACTCTGTAAATAAGCTCATAAAGTAGTTTTTGTTTTTCTTTAACGGAGGTGTCAATTTGGTTGAACAAGTTTTTAAGCGCATCATCTTTGTCTGAGAAGATGTAGTCGGCGCACTGAAGGAACCACCCTAAAGTTAACGTTTTTTCTTCTGTAGATAGTATTTTAAGTGCCTCTGCAACATCATGAAGTGGCGGCCGATCTCCGGTGTTATAGTAAGCTAAGATCCAGTTTTTACGAGCAAATAGAATAGCTGTGTTCACCGTATTGAAAGACTTGAGAGTATTTCTCTTAAAGTCGTCCATTTTTTCTTTATTAAAATGCGGGAATTGCTAAATTTTCTGGGCGCGCTGATCAAATAATTACATCGATAGATTTATTGACATGAAGTGCCGCATAAAGGAACATTGCCAAATCAATCATTTCGATTGAGCGGGAAACACAGCAAGTTCTCCGTCTAAATCTTGCAAACCATTGTCTTTGAGGAAAGTTATTACTTTCGATCAAATGTGTTTCTGCTTTTGTTTGAATTAGACGTTGCAGTGGTATAAAATCACGATAAACATGGTAGCCATCGCTAAAAAAGACGTTCGCGTTCCACTTTTTCAGTTGCACGTACATTTTTCTAAATGTTTCAGAGTCTCGTGCGCCGCATTCCCAATCGATGAGCTGTTTTGTGGTTCTGCAGTAGACCTTCCAGATTCAAACTCGTCTTTTTTTAGCGTAAAGCATGCCAATGGTCAGATGCATACAACTTTGCATCAATATGGCTAATTTTATTCGAGAGTTTTTGGAAGTATTTTGTTTCTCGAGTGCCAATCTGAAACCCAACAAGCCGCTTTGTGTCGCGGTCTACTGCAGTCCAGAGCCAGATGTTTTTTTATTTATGCACAACTCATCAAACTCCAAAACATCAGCTTTTTTGTCTTTTTTAGAAACTTCTTCTAATTTTGCTCCAGCTTTTACCCAGTTTATGACAGAAACATGGCTAACCTTAAGAATCCTTTCAATTCTCCTGAAACCATTTCCTTCCAAATACAACTGTATTGCTTTTCGTCTGATATGCTCCGAGTAACCGCGCTGGCTTACCGTGTAGTGGCACCCGCATTCTTTGCACAAATATCGCTGCTTTTTATTGTTGAATCCGCTTTTTACTCGTTTGTCGCTCCCGTATTTCGAGCATTTAAGTTCTTTATCCATGCTTTTATTTTACACTGCGTATCGGATTTTAGCACTCCCTGATCAGCAGGAGTGCCCTAGTTGAGCATTTAAATAAAACTCGAGAGACAAAATGCGGATTTCTGGTGAGGAAAACTCTTTTTAGCGCGAGCAAATAGATTAAATGCATTAACAAAAATTTTGAAGACAGCCTTAGCTGTTTCAAGTGATCGAAAAAAGCCTTTGGACCTTCGGCGTAACGGAGGAATGTAGTGTCGCAAGTTAGAATTTACGCCCTCGACGGTGTAGACCTGACTTTTGTTTTTAAGCGAAGTATAAGCGCCTTCATAGCGAACTTCTGCGTCTGCCGAATAAGAGTCAGAGTAGTACTGGCGCGCCTTCACGGACCGATCGACTAAACGCTGAATTCGCTCTCGACTTTTGTCGAAAGCTATATCGAAGCCTACGATTTCCCGTATATCTCTACTGGCTAGCGTTATCACGTAAAATCTTTTTTTCTCTCGACGAAGTTGTACAGTTCGTCTATTTCCATGACGTTAACCCGCGTATTTGGAGTCTCTTTGGCCTCAATATTTTTCGAATATTTTCGAACCCGATACAAGCACATATTTTTACTTATTTATAAAATTCTGCCGACTGCTCGGCCACTATTTCCCTCCAAATATAATTTTATCGCCTGCTTTTTGATCTCTTCGCTATCCCCTCTATTTTTGCCTTCCTGGGTGTAATATTTTCCGCATATTTTGCATTTGTGATTTTGGCTACCGGCCACTGTTTTTCCGGCCTTTATTTGGTTTGTTTCGTTCCGTCATTAGGGAGTGCCCTAATTAAGCATCTGACGGCCGCGAGGTGCCGAAGGCCCGGAGGGCCTTCGGCCATACAAGAGCGCAACTTTGTTGGGCTCTTGTACACAAAGAAAATATTATTTTCTTTGGCCTCGCGGCCCGGCAGTGGCAGCAAGTCAATAGAAAATGCACATTTAGGGCACTCTTGTCATTACATGATTTGCATTTCATAAATCTAGTATACCATAAATGCTTCTATAGGGCACTCCCCTCAAAGCCACCGCTTGACAAGGTCCTGTGAAATCTTTATAATACTTAATTAGAATATCAATCGGGGGAAGTCTTGCTTGTGGAGCGGATTTGATTGATTATTTTATTTAAGAGGAGGTCATGAGAAATGGCAGTGCCAAAGAGAAAACATTCCAAGGCTAGACGCGATAAACGTCGCTCAAATGTTTGGAAAATTCAAGCTCCTGCACTTATGAGTTGCCCACAATGCGGCGAGTTTAAATTGCCTCACAGAGTTTGCAAGGCTTGTGGCTACTATAAGGGTAGAGAAGTTATTAAAATCGAGGCTTAATTTTCTCAAAACAGTTAGAGAGGGCAATTTTAGCCTTCTCTATTTTCTTTTGGGAGCATTGATAATAAGCGCACATGGATGCAATTCTTACAACCGGAAAAAAAGAAACGGCTACCTGTAAGTTTTTTAGAATTTGATTTTATATAGCATGGAGTTACATGTCCTAGGGTTTAGCAATGCCCTTTTTAGAATATTTGGGAGTGATTGGCCTAAGCTCTAGGGCGCCGCGAGGCGCCCAAGGCCCCCAACGGGGCCTTCGGCCAGCCCATAGCTCAACAACGTTGAGCTATGGGCCACAAAGAAAATAAAATTTTATTTTCTTTGGCCTCGCGGCCCACGCAGAGCTACTAAACAAAATCAAACGCCTTTAAATTTAAGGTTTTTCTCAAGAATTTTTCATACGCAAACGAACGCATAGAACGGAGGGACAAATATGGCGAAACCTATTGTTGCGATAGTCGGACGGCCAAACGTTGGCAAGTCGACGCTTTTTAATAAGTTGGTCGGGCAGAGGATTTCCATCGTGGATGACACGCCGGGCGTCACAAGGGACAGAATCTACGGCGAGTGCGAGTGGCAAAATCGGACTTTCTCGCTGATAGACACGGGTGGAATTGAGCCGTACTCAGATGACATTATTTTGTCGCAAATGAGGCGTCAGGCGCAGCTCGCGATAGACTCGGCGGACGTTATAATCCTGGTGACGGACATAAAAACGGGTCTGGTTGCGACCGACCACGAGGTAGCTACTATGCTGCAAAAGAGCGGTCGCCCGGTCGTTGTGTGCGTGAACAAGTGCGATAAAATTGGCGAGATCGAGGCCGACTTTTACGAGTTTTATAACTTGGGTCTCGGCGATCCGATAATGGTCTCCTCGGTGCACGGACACGGCACCGGCGACTTGCTCGACGAGGTGATTAAAAACTTGCCAGACCGGCCCAACGATGAGGATCAAAGTGCGGTCATCAATGTGGCGGTAATAGGCAAGCCGAATGTGGGCAAGTCGTCGCTGATAAACCGCATAACCGGCGAGAATCGCTGCATCGTCTCGGACATCGCCGGCACCACGCGCGACTCCGTCGACACCTTTGTGGAGAACAAGTTCGGCAGCTTTAACTTCATCGATACGGCGGGGCTTCGGCGCAAAAATAAGGTCTACGACGCCGTCGAGAAATATAGTGTCATTCGCGCGAAAATGGCCGTCGAGCGCAGCGACGTTTGTGTCATTATGATTGATGCCATCGAGGGATTTACGGAGCAGGATTCGAAAGTTGCAGGCTTGGCCATCGACGCCGGCAAGGCTTGCGTTATCGTGGTGAACAAGTGGGATGCCATCGAGAAGACCGACAAGACCATGGCCAAGTATCGGAAAAAGCTGGAGAGCGACTTTTCCTTCATGTCGTATGTGCCGATAATTTTCATCTCCGCGAAGACCGGCCAGCGCATCGACAACTTGTTCGAGACGATACCTGTAGTTTCGAAGGCCAACGTGATGAGGATCTCCACGGGCGTGCTGAACGACGTCCTTGCCGAGGCGATCATTCGCGTGCAGCCTCCCACAGACAAGGGCAAACGCCTCAAGATTTTCTACATGACTCAAGTCTCCGTGCGGCCGCCAACATTTGTATTTTTTGTAAATTCAGCCCAACTTTTCCACTTTTCATATCAGCGATACCTCGAGAATAGAATTAGAGAGACGTTTTCGTTGCAGGGCACGCCGATTCGATTTATAATCAGGGAGAAAACTGACCGGTAATTTTGGGAGAGGTTTGATCAAACTTTAGGGGCGCCGCGAGGCGCCGAAGGCCCCGTAGGGGCCTTCGGCCACCCCAGAGCGCAACTACGTTGGGCTCTGGGGTACAAAGAAAATAAAATATTTATTTTCTTTGGCCTCGCGGCCCGCACAAAGCTATAAAAATAGCAAAAAACTCAAGTATAATAGCTTTTTATTTTTTGGTTTCATCATTAGGAGTGATTTTTTGGACATTCAAACGATTAACTTTCTGAGGCAAGCGTGGTTTCAGATTGTGATGGTTGGCGCGTTGAGCTACCTCATCGGGAGCATAAGTTTTTCGATTTTGCTCACGCGCTACTTTAATAATAAGGCAGACATTCGCGAACTCGGTAGCGGCAATGCGGGCTTTACGAATGTTTTGCGTTCTGTTGGAGTATTGCCGGCCGTTCTTACGTTGATAGGGGATTTCGGCAAAGGTATGGTCGCGTGTCTGATTGGACGCTGGATTTTCTCCATGATAGAGGTCGCGGGAGTACCAAATTTTTGCATCACCCAGTATGGAGTCTACATCGCGGGCGTCGCGTGCCTGGTCGGCCATGTATACCCTTGCTTTTTCGGCTTCCGCGGCGGCAAGGCTATCTTGACGGCTTTTTCGATGTTAATCATGACTGACTGGCGCGTCGCCGCCCTTGCTTTGGCGACCTTCTTGCTGGCGGTGCTCTTTACAAGGCTGATTTCATTAGGCTCAATTCTAGCAGCCGTTTCATATCCGATTTCAACCTTTTGCCTTACATACTTTTGCGATTACCTCGGTAACGGCCGGCCGGTCACCTTCGGCTATATCATCATCACGACGACGCTTTCAGCGCTCATAAGCATGTTTGTCATATATAAGCACAAGAAAAACCTATTCCGGCTCCTCAAGGGCGAGGAAAAGCCAATCTCGATTGCGAAGAAGGGCTAAACGTGGGCTAGAATATAATTCCTAGTTCCAGCTCCAACGCATCTAGGCTTGCGCAAAGTAAATGCGGCTACTCAACTGGCCAGCTGTTATATCTTCCAGTAGTAATTGGTGAATAATATGACACGGAGCTACGTCTTGAAATCGAATTTGTTTGACATAAGCTTTAAATTTAGAAACTGTCTCATAATTGTTAGTTTCCCTTTTTTGGTGATAATCTCAGCACTTTTACTTCTAGACGATAACTCAACGATATGCTGGGGATTTTTAGCTGCGTTTATTCACGAATGCGGTCATATATGGGCAATGATCCTAAGAAAAAGCAAGCCACGAAAAATTTGCTTTCGAGCGTTTTCCATAGACATTATAGACGTCAGTAACACACAAAGGGATTATAATGCAGATATTTTCATCTTACTTGCAGGTCCGCTTTCGAACTTAATCATAGCTATCGTTTTGTTAATCTATCATCGGTTTTTCGATTGCCAATCTTTGCAAGTTTTCGCTATTACCAACCTATTTTTGGCCATTTTTAATCTTCTTCCAATAGAAACTCTTGACGGGGGACAAATTGCCTTAAATCTATTGCTAAGAAAATGTAACATCAAAACCGCAGAAAGAGTATCATTTTTATTATCTATTTCAATCTTGTTCCCACTTGCTATCCTCGGTTTTTATATTTTAATTCGGTCGAAATATAACTTTTCGCTACTATTTTTAAGTTGTTATTTGACTGCTATTTTATTTTTTAAAAATAAAAGTTGTTATTGTTAAAAGGAAACCTTTACTCGAGTAAACGTTGGTTTTAAGATAAAAATAATAGTGGTTAACCCTTAGGTTAACTGTATAGAAGTTGTTTAAATAATGATTAGGGAGTGTTGATTAAATAACTATACCGATAGATTTATTGACATGAAAGGCCGCATAAAAGAACATTGTCAAAGCAATCATTTCGATTGAACGTGAAACACAGCAAGTTTTCCGTCTAAATCTTACAAACCAGTGCCGTTGAGGGAAGGTTGTTACTTTCGATCAAATGTGTTTCTGATTTTGTTTAAATTAGATATCTCAGTGGTATAAAATCACGATAAACACTGTATCGATCGCTAAAGAAGACTTTTACGTTCCACTTTTTTAATCGATCGTACATTTTTCTAAACATTTCAGAATCTAGTGCTCCGCATTCCCAATCGGTGAGCTGTTTTATTGTTCGGCAATACGCTTTCCAGATCCAAACTCGTCTTTTTTTGAGCGTAAAAAATGCCACATCCCATCGAGTTCAATCACTACGCTATCGTCAATTGGGGCCGGTTTGGAATAGTTTTTTTTCGCAAAACTCTTCACCCAAACGAACACCGAATGAACGTTGACTTTAAAAAACTTGGCGATGGTTCGGAACGAATCTCCGTGTGCGTACATCCAGACCGCCAGGAGTTTTTCTTGCTTGCTCCTTCCTTTCTGCCTTGTAGGAACAAATTGGCAACCGCATTTTTTACATTTGTAGCGCTGTTCACCCTTTACAAAGCCAGCTTTTACGTATTCGTTTGACTCGCATTTTTTACACTTGTACATAGCTATATCGCCTTTTTCTTCCTATTTTATCATGCTTGATTATTTGCTATCCTTTTCAGCTGTAGTTTTCTCAGCAACTTGGCTCTTTTTATCTTGAGTTTCTTTACTTTTGGGCATCGCACCTTTATCTTGCGTTGCCTTTCCTTGAGTCAAAGAGCTCGTTGTTTTTGTTGAAGAAGTTAACTCGGTATGGGTTTCTTTAACCGAGTCCTCATAGATAAACTTGGCCAGGTTGTAGCGCGCCTTGTTTAGGTCTTTTATCGCAAGAACAGAGGCACCATTTATGTTGCGACCCTCGTAGTTACCGTCCTCTGGAATCCTATACTCGACGACCTCATACTTGAGATACTTCGGAGAATTTTTGCCCAGCGTTATGATTTCGTTCTTCTTGAGGTTCGTGTTTATATAGGGGCCGGCCTTTTCGATTACGCTCAAAAGTTGCGGCAAACTGCTGGTTTTAAGCTTGTCAACCACCAAAGAAAGCACTTTACGTTGACGAAGTGTTCTTGCATAGTCGTCGTGGTCGCCGTCGGCAGTAGGAACCTTACGGCTGCGCGCATATTGAAGAGCCTGAGCGCCATTTAAGTGCTGAACACCATCAACCTCTTTGAGCAGCGGCGAATTAAATGGCTCTATGCCGCCGCGCTTAAAGGCTTCATCCAACTCGATGAGCAGCTGATTTATGTGGTGGGCCTCTTGCTTAGTCAACTCGATGTCGAGGCCACCGATGATGTCGATAATGTCCTTAAAGCCTTCGAAGTCAACTGTGCAAAAACGATCTATTTTTATGCCAAAATTTTGCGCTATCGTCTTAATGGCAAGTTCCTCGCCGCCTAGAGCGATAGCTGTATTTATGCGGTTGTCACGGTATCCAGGAATCTTCACCCAAAGGTCCCTCATAATCGAGGTTAACTTAATTTTCTTGCGTCGACTATCAAGCGACAAAACCATAAGTGAGTCACTGCGACTCCTCGAATCGGCCTCATCATGCTTGTCCACGCCAAATAACGCAACATTCAAAACCATCGGGTCTTGCGTCGAGCCTTCAATATACTCAGCACCGTCAGAGGTGAATGATTGATAATTTATACTGTCCAGCATCTTGTATGCGTACAGGAAAAGGCCTCCGAGTAGGCCAAGTAATACCGACAAAATTATCGCGAAAGAAAGAATAATCTTCCTGTTGCGTAGCGTTTTCGCGCCCAGCTGTACGCCATGTTTCCCGCTGCGCTTGCTATGGCTATATATATTGCGGCTGCTCGAGCCCTCAAAATTGTCATTGTAGTCCGGCCTTTTCCCCTTAGTCGCCATCTTGCTACTCCTTTTGTCAGTTTATACCTTGCGTTTTTTAGATATTCTTTGGAGCTTAGCCGCTGCCGGCCGCGAGGCCAAAGAAAATAAATTTTTATTTATTTTCTTTGTAACCCCCGAGCTCAACAAAGTTGAGCTCGGGGGGGGGCGGAGGGCCCGCGGGGCCTCGGCCCCCCCCCGGCGCGCCTGGGGGCCGGTCCCCC
>JAZQJR010000008.1:0-4729 GCA_045541715.1 Acutalibacteraceae bacterium | reverse complement strand
CACCACCTTGACGCCGGAAACGCGCGCCCTGTCCACGGAGCCAAAGCTTACCTCATCCACGCCGCGCGGCGCAAACGCAATGTCATAGGAGTTTATCGCCAGTCTCAAAAGCTTCACAAAGCGCTTGGCACTGAGCTTTTTACCCTTCAATATTATTGCCATGCGGTCGAATATCTCCATCAGCAACTCCCAAAGTCGAGTTTGCTCCTCGGCCAGCGCGCGCTGGTTCGTGGCAAGCAACTCCTCGCAAAAGGCCTGCAAATTCTCGGCCATGCCGATGTGCTCAAGGAACTCGTAAACCGCCCGAACCATCGCATCGCCGGTCGAGTCAAGCAGCTTTTCCCTCAGCTCGACAAGCGGCAACACGACGCGCTTTCTCAACTCATTCAACTTGAGTAGCTTCTCTTCGGCGGCCTCGCTCATTCTCGAGTAGCCATCCGGATTTGAAGTAAACTCCGTCAACCAGCGCTTGCCGGTTATGCTCCAAAATAGGACGTAATTTTCGAGCTCGGCCACCTCGTCGACGCCAATGCCCGTCAGGCCCGTCTTCAAAAACTTAAAGATGCCCTCCGATGAAAAGCCACTGCACGCCGCCTCGAGCGCCATCAACACCGCCTGCATCAAGGGTTTCGCGTCGACCTCCTCGCGCCGGTCCATGAAGTACGGAATCTCAAACTTCTCGAGGCACGCATCGATGACACCACGATAGACTTCTTCGTTCCGCGTGAGAATTGCAAAGTCGCGGTACTTGTAGCCGCCCGAGTGAATCATCCGTTTAATCGTCCGGCAAACAAAATCGGCCTCATCGTACTTGCTATTGCCGCAAAAAAGCGCCACATCGTCGACTTTCTCGAGTAATTTTTCCTTGCTCGCGCGAAAAGCGTTGGCCTCCAAGCACCTCAAGCCCGCACCATTAAAGCGATGGGCATTTGTAAGATAGATCGGCGTCCTTACCGCAACGAAATTTCTCTTCGCCAGGTGCAAGATGCGTTTAGCGGTCTTGCTAACCGCGGCAAACAGGTCGAAATCGTCGTCCGCGCTGGCCACGCCGTCGGCACAGAGCGAAATATAGCACATCTCACTCTGCCGCAAGATTATCTCAATAATAGCCAATTGTTGCACGGTAAAGCCATCAAAGCCATCAAAAAAGACCGTATATCCGCTGAAAAAGTTATGGTTAGACAAAACCTCCGCCAAGCGAGTGAGGTCATCGAG
Source organism: Acutalibacteraceae bacterium (assembly GCA_045541715.1). Classification (GTDB taxonomy): domain Bacteria; phylum Bacillota; class Clostridia; order Oscillospirales; family Acutalibacteraceae; genus CAG-557. The sequence goes on along the minus strand of JAZQJR010000008.1, from coordinate 3,514 downwards.
CGGGTCGAGGTAGGTGTTGCTCAAAAGCGCTTCGTAAGCCTCGAAAATAAGCGCACTTTCGCGCAGCTTGTCCTTTAAATTGGGATCCTCCACCCGCGCACCGACCTCTTGCAAAGACTCGCTCGTCACGTTGCACATCTTAAACTCCGACAGCACCGAAACCATCATCTCGACGAACTCTGGCTTGTCGGCCTGGCTCGCGTAGGTCTCAAGCTTATCCGCCGCCGCGTCGATGGCAAGGCTCATCAAAATGTTTCGGTCGGCTTTATTTATTCGCGTGCCAACCATCGAGCCGAGTTCTCTCGCAACCAAGTCAACAAGGCGCGTAAACGTCATGACCTGAACGCGGCTGGCCTTTTGCGCACCAAACGCGTCTAGAATGGCCTTTTCCGTGTCAAATGAGCTTTGCTCAGGCACAATTAACATCAATTTTTCTACGTTTTTGCTTGCCACCTCCAAGAGGAGCTCTTGCACTTTCGCCGTTTTTCCAAAGCCTGCTCGACCGAAAATAAACTGCAACATAACCGATTTCACCTCAAAATTGGCCGCGCCCGCGGCCGTTGCCACCATTATAGCACAAAAAAGAGACGCCCAAAAAGCGAGGGCATCTCATTATTTAAGAACTTTTACTTGGCTTAACCGCGCTGGCCGCGAGGCCAAAGAAAATAATATTATTTTCTTTGTGTGCCAGAGCCCAACGTAGTTGAGCTCTGCGACAGCTGACGGCCCTACGGGCCTTCAGCGCCTCGCGGCGCCCCTGAGTTAGATCAAGGCTCTCATAATTTCCACTTACGCTACCGACTGTTGCATAACGGCGCTAAATTCCTCCAGCGAGTACAGCTCAACCAACTCATACTCGTCGCGAAAAATCTCACATATGCCACGCGTCTCCTCGTCCACACCGAGGTCCAGACATATTATCCGCTGCGCTCCCTTGCTGCCCAACCATTGCGCACTCGACATCGCATTTCGCAAAACCATCTCGATATCCTCAACGTGCCCGCAAACCGGAATGAGCGTTATTGTCGAGTTTTTCTTGTCGAGGAAGAATAACGATACCGCGCGAAAAATTTCTATAAGTCCGACGACCGCCAGGCACAGCACAAATATGCTCAAGACGACCTCCCACATGCGCATCACCTCTTCACCACAGGGTATGTGCCGCAGAGAAAATAGGTTCAGCTCACAAAAAAGCAACCTTGTCTCCAAATAAAACAAATGATACAAGGTTGCTATTACGGCATTGCTAAAAACAGATACACAGTGTAAAATGAGTGTACGGACAAAAACTTAAAGGCCCGAAATGCGGGAGAGAAATGCGCGTAAAAATCAAATTTAACAATAAAAAGCAGCGATATTTGTGCAAAAACGCGGATCCCCAGAGCATATCAGACGAAAAGCAATACAGTTGTATTTTGGAAGGAAGTGGCTTTAGGAGGATCGAAAAAATACTTAAAGTTAGCCATGTTTCCGTGATAAACTGGGTAAAAAAGCCGGCGCAAAATTAGAGAAAATTCCTAAAAAAGACGAAAAAGTCGAGATTTTGGAACTTGATGAGTTGTGTGTAAATAAAAAAAACATCTGGCTCTGGACCACAGTAGACCGCGCCACAAAGCGGCTTGTTGGGTTTCAGATTGGCACTCGAGAAACAAAATACTTTCAAAAACTAACAGACAAAATTAGCCATATTGACGCAAGATTTTATGCGTCAAACCGTTGGCATGCACACAATCTCATCGCCCCCACAAAACATCTCACTGGAAAAGCACACACATATACCGTCGAGCGCATTAACCGGTTGTTGCGCCACCATCTTGCACGATTTGCCCGAAAAACCTACTGCTATTCGAAGAATTTGCAGATGATTAACTACGCCCTTTTGCTGTTTATGCATAGGGATTTTATTGTGCATACGAAAATTTAGCGATACCCCATTTCTTTAGCCTCGCGGCCGAATGTGGCAACTAATCCAATGGAAAATTCTCACTTATGGCGCTCCGCTCTGCTGAACCGTACCACTTGCCACACTGTGCTATTTATGTTAAAATTAATTGTGAATACTTAAAAATGAAAAAACTTTCTTTATTGTGTGTTTTTTATAAGCCTACAAAGTGAATTTATATAAACTCTTTTAGTCTGCAGGAGGCAAAAATTGGAGAAATTTTTTATAAACGGGCAAATCCCGTTAAAAGGAAAAGTGAAGATCAGTGGGGCAAAAAATGCTGCTGTCGCGATACTTCCGGCGGTAATACTATCGGATGAAGTTTGTGTAATCGAGAATGTCCCGAACATAAACGACGTAACTTTGATGGCGCACATTTTGGAGAAAATGGGCTCTGTCGTGACGATGAAAAACAAGTCGACCTTCGAGATAGACGCTCGAAAGATGACGTCTCACGTCGCATCGTATGACTCCGTGCGCAACATGAGGGCTTCTTCCTATCTTTTAGGCGCGTTACTTGGCCGTTTTCATAAGGCTGCAGTTTCCTTGCCGGGAGGCTGCGATTTTGGTGTGCGGCCGATTGATCAGCATTTAAAAGGCTTCTCAGCGTTGGGCGCAACGCATACAGTCGAGGGCGGCCTTGTGACGGTGACTGCAAACAAGTTGGTCGGCGACACGGTTTATATGGACGTTGTGTCTGTGGGGGCAACAATAAACATCATTCTCGCAGCGGTAAAAGCCGAGGGCACAACGGTCATCGAGAACGCCGCAAAGGAACCGCATATCGTTGACTTGGCGAACTTTTTGAACTCGATGGGCGCGGAAATTAGTGGCGCGGGAACTGACACCATCAAAATAAAAGGCGTGCGCTACTTGAGCGGCACAACCTACTCGATTATTCCCGATCCAATTGAGGCTGGAACCTACATGGTTGCGGCCGCGGCCACGCGTGGCGATGTGCTCGTGGAAAATGTTATTCCTAAGCACTTGGAGTCAATTACAGCGAAGTTGCAGGAAATTGGCGTGAGCGTCGAGGAATTCGACGAGGCTGTGCGCGTTAGCGTGAGTGGACCTTTGAGTAAATGCAACGTCAAGACGATGCCGCACCCGGGCTTTCCTACTGACATGCAACCGCAGGTTACTGCCTTGCTGACGACGGCTGAGGGCACGAGCATTGTCAACGAGAACGTCTGGGACAACCGCTTTAGGTACACCGATGAGCTGAATCGCATGGGCAGCAAGATTTCCGTCGACGGGAAGACTGCCGTCGTTGAGGGTGTTCCGGAGCTAGTTGGCACCACGGTTAAGGCCCTTGATCTACGTGCAGGCGCTGCCATGATAATCGCGGCGCTGGCCGCCAAGGGGACCACGATTATTGAGGATATCCGCCATATTGAGCGCGGCTATGAGAACATTATCGACAAGCTTACGGCTCTTGGCGCTGACATAAAAAAGAAGTACGTCCCTGAGGAGAATGGCATTCCGAAGGCGCTGTAGGTTGACGTTTTTAGCGGTTTTGATGAAGTCTCAGCAAAACCTACGGGCGCCGCGAGGCGCCGAAGGCCCCAAAGG
>JAZQJR010000007.1:0-1722 GCA_045541715.1 Acutalibacteraceae bacterium | reverse complement strand
CGACAGGCCCACGCCCGGCCTTGTTGAGGGGGGGGCGGCCCGAGGCCCCACGGGCCCTCCGGCGCCTCGCGGCTGTCAGATGTTCGGTTAGAGAGCACTTATTTTTGCACTTGAAGGAGGACTACTATGGCACTGGATGGCGCGTTCTTGCGGCACGTTAAGGAGGAGCTGCGCGCGACTTTGTTGGGGGCGAGGGTCGACAAAATTTACCAGCCAAATTCGGAGGAATTCGTGTTCTCACTGCGCAGCAAGTCGGGAGTACACAGACTTTTGCTGAGCGCCAGAGCTAACAGCGCGCGTGTGCATCTCACGGAGGCAACCCCAGAGAACCCCGCCACGCCGCCGATGTTGTGCATGTTGTTTCGGAAAAAGCTGCTGAGTGCCAAGCTCATCGACGTGCGGCAGCCAGACCTCGAGCGCGTGCTGTTCTTCGATTTTGACGCCCGCAACGAGCTCGGCGACGAGGTTTTGCTGACGCTCGCGGCGGAGGTGATGGGTAAGCACAGCAACGTGATTTTGCTCGACGAGCAGCAAAAAATCATCGACGCGCTGAAGCGAATCGACCTTGCGAAGTCCTCAAAGAGGCAGGTCCTACCCGGGCTAAAGTACAGTTTGCCGCCCTCTCAAGGCAAGTTGAGCTTGCTGGATGACGACATTGAAGAAATAGCCGAAAAAATCGAAGAATCTGCCACTAATCAAATTTTTGCTGATGCGCTCTTGCAAAATGTTACGGGTTTGTCGTCGGTGGTTTGCAACGAGGTCGCCAAAGAATCGCAAGTTGTAGGTTTGCGTGAGAGTTTAGTGGCGTTAAAATCTACGGTAGAAAATCGCTCTGGGGAGCCGGTTATCATTTATGACGGCGACAGACCGAAGGATTTTTCCTTCTTCGAGCCGTCCCAACTTGATGATGCACATAGAGCGAAAAAGTGCGAGAGCTTCTCAGCTCTGCTTGATGAATTCTTTGAGCAGCGGGACGGCATCGACCGCATGAGGGCTAAGTCGCACGCCTTGCGCAAGCAAATTGGCAATATCCTGGCGCGGCTGAGAAAGAAGATTAAAATTCAGGCGCGCGAGGTCGAAAGCAACAAAAATAAGGACAACTTGAAGCTCTTTGCTGATCTCATAAACGCGAATTTATATCGGATTAAACCGGGTACAAATGAGGTCGAACTGGAAAACTTTTACGATGAGAACCAGAGTCTTGTGCGCATAAAACTCGACGCGACCAAATCTGCGGCCGAGAACGCGCAGAACTTTTATCGACAGTACAAAAAGTCCAAGGTTGCGGTGGAGAAGCTTACCGAGGAGATGGACAAGGCCACGCAAGAGATTGCCTATCTTGAGAGCGTCTTGGATGCGGTGGAGCGCGCGGAGTCGGAGCGAGACTTGATTGAGATAAAAAACGAGCTGGTCGCGCAAGGGTTTATAAGGTTGCGCGGAGCCGGCAAGCAAAAATTGAAGGCGTTCCCTCCAATAGAGTACACTCTGGACGGCGGAGCCAAGGTTTTGGTAGGGCGAAATAATCATCAAAACGACCAACTGACCTTGAAAATGGCCGCCAAAAAGGACATTTGGTTTCACGTAAAGGACATGCCTGGCTCGCACACGATTTTAGTTGCTAACTCTCAGCCGGTGGCGGACGAAATCTTGCTTTTGGCAGCTAAAATCGCGGCGTATCACAGTAAGGCAAAAGACTCCGCGAACGTACCGGTCGATTTCGCG
>JAZQJR010000006.1:0-9648 GCA_045541715.1 Acutalibacteraceae bacterium | reverse complement strand
CCATCTCATATTCCGCATTACTTTTTAGCAGAGCCTTTCGACCTGGCAAAGAAAATGTTCCGTCCTTAATCAACGTGTCTTCTACCCACCGAATCCCTCGATAAATGTTACTTTCCGCAACATCATGGCTGGCTGCAATGTTAGCATAAGTACGGCACTCTCACAAATACTCCAGTGTCGCTAACAGCAAATCTTCGGGAGTGGCCTAAAAAGAGGTAGGGTTAAAAAATATGGCTTTGTCTGAGGATAAACAAAAAACATACTTTCTATCAGTTGGCTGATTTAAAAAGTTTTTTCTCTAAAATGGACGCACTAAATGCTGTAGTAGTTGCGTATTTTATTGCCTTAATGTCCTCATTTAGGGTACCACCAAATCTTCTATGCTCAGTTTTTGATGTTGCCCTCTTGTTGATGTTTCCCTACATACCATTTCTTCATCTCTACCATTTTTTTAAACGTACTTCGCTTTACTACTGTAATTCTCCGAAACTTTGTTCCTGAATAATTCGCTATTTTTTCATATTTCATGTCTTATATTTTACTCTGTATATTTATTTTCGCAAGAGGTCTAATAAAAAACAGCGATATTTGTGCAAAGAGTGTAGATGCCACTACACGGTAAGCCAGCGTGGCTACCCGGAGCATATTAGGCGAAAAGCAATACAGTTGTATTTGGAAGGAAACGGTTTCAGAAGAATTGAAAGGATTCTTAAGGTTAGCTGTGTTTCTGTCATAAACCGGGTAAAAAAAGTCGATGTTTTGGAGCTTGATGAGTTGTGCATAAATTAAAAAAAACATCTGGCTCTGGACCGCAGTAGACCGCGACACAAAGCGGCTTGTTTGGCTTTCAAATCGGAACCCGAGAAACAAAATACTCCCAAAACTAACAGATGAAATCAGCCATATTGATGCAAAATTTTATGCGTCTGACCATTGGTGTACCTACAATCTCATCGACCTGGCCAAACATCTCACTGGAAAAGCTCATACCTATACCGTCGAGCGCATGAACAGGATGTTGCGTCACTACCTTGCGAGGTTTGCCCGAAAAGCCTACTGCTATTCGAAAAATCTGCAGATGATTAAGTACTCTCTTTTGCTGTTTATGCATAGGGAGCTTATTGAATATATGAAAATTTAGTAGTGACGCACACCACAGCTTATCAGACTTTACTTCAACAAGTTCAACTTTGCATAATTTGCCATTAGCTTCTTACTGCCGACAGCGTCAAAGCTAATCTCAAGCAGGCAATCGTTACCCATGGGCCGGGCCGAGATAATCGACCCTTTGCCGAAGACCTTGTGCGAGACTGTATCTCCAACGCTAAATTTTGAAGTCGTCTGCGCCGGTTGAGGCGCTTTTTCTATGTGGTTAAAAGCGTGCGAGTAGGTGGAAAAACTGTTCTTTGCGGGCGCGGAGGAAATAATCTTGAAGCTGTGGAAGGCCTTAGATGGCTCATATTTGTGCTCGCTCTTTTCGACTAAGCCCTCTGGGATTTCCGTCGCGAAACGAGAAGGCTTATTTCTGGTTGTGCTGCCGAATAGCATCCTTGACTCGGCATTTATGAGGTACAAAGACTCCTTCGCGCGAGTGATGCCAACGTAGGCCAGGCGGCGTTCTTCCTCGAGCTCATCGGGGTTGTAGATAGCTTGCGCACCGGGGAAAATACCCTCCTCGAAGCCCGGCAAGAATATGACCGGAAACTCCAGCCCCTTGGCCGAATGCATCGTCATCAAGGTCACGGCATTCGCGTTCGTGTCGTAATTGTCGATGTCTGTCATCAGGGAAACTTCTTCGAGGAAGCCTTCCAGCGTCGCATTCTCGCCGTTCTCCTCCTCGTACTTTATGATGTTCGAAGCCAGCTCGTTTATGTTCTCGATTCGCGTTTTTGCCTCGTCCTTCTCGGCCTTAAGCGCGTTTATGTAGTCGGTCCGCTCGAGAATCTGCGTGTACAGCTCGTGCATGGTGCGCGTCGAGTCGTTTGCAATCGCGATGAGATCGTCCATCAGCGTGGCGAATGATTGCAATTTTAGCGCCGTACGAAGAAGATCGCCATACTCGTCGGCATGACGCATGATATCCAGCATTCCGCGGCCTGTTTGCGCCGAGATGTCCGTAATTTTAGCGAGGGTCTTGTCGCCGATGGAACGCTTTGGCTGATTGATGATTCGGCGCAAGCGCACCTCGTCGTTAGGGTTGTTGATGACGCTCAAATAGGCGATCATGTCGCGGATTTCCTTGCGTTCGTAGAAGCGATGGCCGCCGATAATCCGATATGAAATGCCCGACTTGATGAAGGTACGCTCGATGTTATTCGACTGAGCATTCATGCGGTAGAGGACGGCAAAATCGGCGTAATTGGCGCCAGTCGCGACCTTGTTGAGGATGGTCTCCGCGATATAGTTGGCCTCGTCGTTCTCGTTCGTGGCCGTATGAAGATGAATTTTTTCGCCAGCCGAGTTTTGCGTCCAAAGAGTCTTACCCTTTCGCGCGCTATTGTTCTCGATGACCGCATTGGCCGCATCGAGAATGTTCTGCGTCGAGCGATAATTCTGCTCCAACTTGATGATTTTGGCGTTCTTGTAGGTCTTCTCAAAGTTCAGGATGTTCTCGATGGTGGCGCCGCGGAACTTATAGATACTCTGGTCGTCGTCGCCCACCACGCACAAGTTTCTGCGTTTCTCGCAGAGCAGCTTGATGAACTCATACTGCACATTATTGGTGTCCTGATACTCGTCGACCATCACGTAGTGAAACTTGTCCTGGTAGTGCGCCAAAATTTCCGGGCACTTTTTGAACAACTTGACGGTATTGAGCAGCAAATCGTCAAAGTCCATGGCATCGGCGTCCGAGAGGCGTTTTTGGTACATAGTGTAAACTTTGGCAATTTGCATCAGCCTAAAGTCGTTCCCAGCTTGTTTCTCGTAGTCTTTCGGGTCAAGTAAGCTGTCCTTCGCGCGAGAAATCGCCGAGATAATGGACTTGTGCGGCAAGGTCTTGTCATCGATGTTCAGCGCTTGCTGGCAGTCCTTGACCAAGCGCTTGATGTCGTCCGTGTCGTAGACCGTGAAATGCTTCGAGTAGCCGAGATTATCGGCGTGTTGACGGAGAATTCTTGCGCAAGTCGAGTGAAACGTCGATGCCCAAATTTCGTTGCCGACCTCGCCAAGCATATTCACGAGGCGTTCTTTGAGTTCGTTAGCGGCCTTATTCGTAAACGTGATGGCCAAAATCTGCCACGGCCGCGCAGCGTTCACGCTCAACCCAAATGGCAAGTCAGCGTTGTTTTCGTCCTCAAGGACAGCACGCATTTGAGTTAAGTAGGCCTCGTCCACGAAGCTCGGCATAGTCTCGTCGTTGTAGGCGCTGCCGTACTTGATGATGTTCGCGATTCGGTTTACCAAGACGGTGGTTTTTCCGCTGCCAGCTCCCGCCAAAATCAACAGTGGGCCCTCCGTCGAGAAGATTGCTTCCTTTTGCTTTGCGTTCATCTTTTGAAAGTCTTTTTCAATGAGTTTTTTTCTCAGCTGCAAGAACTCTTTTTGAGTTGTCATCCCATCAATCCTTATTGTTTTATGCCTTAATTTTACCGCATTTAAGGGAAAATCTCAAGCAAAACGAGCTGCTGCAAGGACGCACGAACTATATGGTATCGCAGCTTGTAAACATGCCGGGAGTGCCTAGATCGTGTTGTCAATAAAAACATGTTATAATAATAAAAAACAAAGGTAATGAAAAAATGAGCTTAGAGCAACAAAGACCCGATATAAGCGACAGTGCTTGGGAAAAGATCAAGCCGCACACCATTGGAGAAAAGGACACACGTAGAGGAAGCGCAAACGATCCAAGGCAAATTATTAATGGGGTATTTTGGATTTTTCGCACAGGAGCTCCATGGAGAGACCTTCCAGCAGAATATGGACATTGGAAAAATGTTCATCGCAGATTTTGCCGATGGAGAGATAAAGGAATTTGGGGAAATATTCTAGCCGCGTTGATAGATGACGCGGACTTGAGTGGTTGGGATTGCCGCCTTTTAAGATTTTGTGCAAAAAGGTGACGCTTTTGTCTTAATAGTATATATGCACTCTACAATGGTGGTAAAATTGCTATTAACGCGAGCATAATTTACATTTATTATCGAAAAAAACTTAGGTCGCGTCTTGTCGTGCGAGGTCACTCGCGGAGCTCAATACAAAAATACACCTGGCCGTGGATGTTCATGGTATGACGGTGCGTTTTTTGTCACAGATGGTAGAGCGCGTCGTCAATAAAGCTTGGGTGTGCGTTGCTGGATTTGGTAAGAATCAAAAACGCCAATATCAAAGTTCAACAAAAATGCAGAGGCCGCCTTTGAAATTGCAAGAAGGAAATTTATGTCAATTACGGAAGGCGTTCCTTAAAAAAGAAGATAATAATCTCGTCATTCACAATTTAAGAGATTTCGCTATTTTCACCGACCATCTTGTTCGATGCGTATGCGATATAGTTAAGTTTTATTGACGACGCGCTCTAAGAACGTTTCTTCGTTTGTTCCTGCAGTTCAAATTAGATGTATCGCTCTTTGGATAAAAATTTATTGACAACGCGCTCTAAGTAAAGCAGCGACTTCTGTTTGAGGTTTTCAGGCTGTTTTGTTGCTCTGGGCGGGCCGCGAGGCCAAAGAAAATAATATTTTCTTTGTGGCCCAGAGTTCAACTTTGTTGATCTCTGGGCTGGCCGAAGGCCACGTAGAGGGCCTGTCGGCGCCTCGTGGCGTCCAGTTGTTCGTTTAAGGTTTTCCTCTATATCTACCCAAATATCGTTAAATTGTGGCTCAGACCTTGTTAGGCAGAGGCTGTCAGGTGCACAAAGTTCCTCTCACCGCGACTTTATGCTAAAATTACATTTAATGGGTCGAGTTAAGTTGAGCATTGAAAAAGTGAGGGCAAATGAACATACCTACGATTGTGTTAGTGGCGCTTTCGGTTAGAATAGTGCTGTGCGTGCTGGGCGTTCTCATCGTGATTTGCTGCTTTGCGTCTATGCGAAATCATCGGCGCGGGCGGGCTACGCTTGTCATACTACAAAATAACAGCACAAAGCAAGAATTTCCTGTTTTTTACTGGGAGAATAGCATCGGACGCGGCAAAAATTGCGACATTGTAATTGACGACAGCACGATGTCGCGCAACCACGCGGTGCTTTTTCGGCGCAAGGATGGCTGGTTCATCTCGGATACGCATTCTAAGAGCGGCGTGTCAGTCAATGGCGAGAAAATAAAAAATAAAACCAAGCTCAACTTGAACGATACGATATCTTTCGGCCGGACTACACTCACATTGCGCAAGGCTGCCGACTCGCGAGAAATTTCCTCAAGCTACGAGCCGCAAGCAAAAGCTAAGCCAATTCGGCCGGCGCGCAAGCTGCTTCTTGTGACGTTGTTTTTCCTCGTAGCGGGCGCACAACCGATACTCGAGATGCGAGACTTTAACTTGCTGCCGTTGGCGCCAATGGCGTTGTTTTTGCTAGTTGCGTGGCTATTTTTTCTCATCTCAACAAGGCTATTCAAGCGCTGCACCTTCGAGCTCGAAACCCTCGCAATCTTCCTCTCTGGCATCGGGTTAATATTGATAAGTCACGCCAACCTCGAGGAAAGCTTCATACAATTGGCCTCGATTGCCGCCGGAATGCTTCTTTTTTGCGCGATAATTTGGTTCATCCAAAACCCCGACATCGTGAGCAAGTTGAGAATCTTAATCGGGCTTTTGGCCATTGCACTTTTCGCCGTAAATTTAGTCCTCGCAAAAGAGGTGAATGGCGCCAGGAACTGGATAAAAATAGCATCGTTTTCGATTCAGCCGTCGGAGTTCATAAAAATAGCTTTCATTTTCGTTGGTACGGCGACTCTCGATGAGCTGCAAACGACGAGAAGCCTCTCGGGATTTATCGTTTTTTCCATTATTTGCATCGGGTCGCTCTTCCTTATGAAGGATTTTGGGACTGCCTGCGTCTTCTTCGTCACATTTTTGATAATTGCCTTCATGCGTTCCGGCAGCTTTCGCACTCTGATTTTATCCTGCTCCGCCGCCGCGATAGGCCTGTTCATAATTTTGACCTTCAAGCCGTACATAAAGGATCGCTTCGCCGCCTGGGGGCACGTTTGGGAGCACGCGAATGACCTCGGTTATCAGCAGACCCGCGTGCTGACGTATAGCGCGAGTGGTGGCCTGCTGGGTGTGGGCGTCGGGAACGGCCACCTGAAGAATATCTTTGCGGCGACAGGCGACTTGATGTTTGGCCTGGTTTGCGAGGAGTTTGGCCTTGTCCTTGCGGTTATAATCGCGCTAACTCTCGCTGGGCTTTCGTTCTATTCGCACTCGCAAAGCACAAGAAGTCGCTCGACGTTTTACTCCATTGCAGCCTGCGCGGCCGCAAGTATGTTGGTCTTTCAAGCGGCGTTGCACATCTTCGGTACGACCGACTTGCTCCCGTTGACCGGCGTTACGTTGCCGTTTGTCAGCCTCGGCGGCTCAAGCATGATATCGTCATTTGGACTGTTGGCCTTCATAAAAGCTGCCGATGAACGAACCTATTCGTTGCGGAGAAGTTAGGTTAGAATCAATCTTTATAGCTCTGCGCGGGCCGCGAGGCCACTCCTTTTCGAAAAAGTTTCGCTATTTTCTCTTATAGAAAAAACGCCAACCAAAATTATGTTATTATGATTGTAGTTAAATTGGAAAAGGTACACCTTGCGAAAAAGATGAAAAGGAATGATGTCAAAATGAAAAGAGGTCGTCTAAAAGCCAAGTATTTGGCAGTTTTTACAACGTTATTCTTGCTTGCAACACCCATGCAAAACGCACTTGCGGCTATCGCGCCAAACTCAAAAAATGTCGTAAGCTATTACTCACAGCACTTGCAACCAAAATATCAACAAATAAACGGACCGTGCTGGTCATTTGCCGGCATGGCCACCCTGGAGACTTTCCTCTGCAAAAAAGGCCTACTCAAAGAGAGCCTATCAGAGAAGCACTTGCTTTCCTGGGCCAACCAAGCCCCCAAAGCTTACGGCTGGCACGTCCCGATATCTCGCGGCGGCAGCAGTATCATCACCAAGGGCTACCTGATGTCCGGCGCCGGCCCTGTCGCGAGCAGAGTTTGCCCATACACGACTAGCAACGACACCTACTCGGCACAGATGTCCTCGTGCAAGCCTCAATATTGGATAAAGGGCATCAAAGACGTCGAACCAGATGTAAATTCAATCAAGCAGGCGGTCTCTGAGTATGGCGCCGTTGCTATCGCCTACCCGTCCTCAAGAAACTTGAATCATTCCGTTTCGGTTATCGGCTGGGACGACAACACCAAAGAGTGGATCGTAAAAGACAGTTCCTCGCGGCCAAACAACTATAGTCGACTGTCATTCAAAACTAAAATCCTCGACAGCTATTGCATAACCGATGCGGAGCCATTTAAATCCAATCAAAAAATCTATCAGCACGATAATTACGGCGTAACTGGCGGCATAAGCAGCGACCGGCGCCTAATTGTCGCTAATGTTTTTGACTTCAGCGGCAATGAAACGCTAGATTCAGTTACAATCTGCAGCGACGCAAAAAATGCAGAAATCTCACTGTATTGTGCACCAACTGCCTCAAACGGTACGCCCTACAGTAACTCCTGGTCGTGGACGCCCCTATACTCCGGCACTATTCCCTACTCTGGCTACTCAACTTTCAAGCTATCTAACCAGCTCAAATTAAGCAAAGGCAAATACGCTATAATTGCTCAAATAGAAAGAACAAATAATTCGGAGCAGCCTTCTATCGGTTGCCAAAAGCCAATTGATATCCTTAAAGTCGAACCTAACGCTCGCGGCCGCAGCTTTGTCTTCCAAGGGTTTGACTTCGTCGATGTGTATAGCCGTAAGGAACCAATCTCAGCTTTTGCTATAAAGGCGATTACCACAGATAGCTAAGGCTGCCAAAATAAAAATCTCTCCCAATTACTCACCGAAAAAATAAGTGCCCTAAGTAAGCATTTTTCATTAGTTTAGCTGTCCCAGCCGGGCCACAAGGCAAAAGAAAATATTATTTTCTTTGTGGCCCAGAGCTTAACTTCGTTGAGCTCTGGGCTGGCCGAAAGCCCGCAGGGCCTTCGGCGCCTCGCGGCCGCTAGAGGCTCGATCAGGACACTCCCATGAAAAAATCTGCGCTACACACAGATATCGTTCTTAAACTTCTCAAACATTAGCCCTCTTGCGAGATTAATTGAGCTGTTCAAAATTGCAAAGACCAACGATCAAAGAAAAGCAGTTTCTTCGGTTACGATAGCGTTCTGAAAAAATTCGAAATCGATTAACTAAGGCGATTGCATGCTCAGAATCGATACGTTTTCTTGCGATATTTATGTTTTCTTTTCTGTCTTGCTTCGATAAGGGTCGAGTTTTGGCGGACTTTTTCTGTAAAACGGAATTAGCGTGCAATTTTGTAAGTTATTGATCCGCTATCTGCGCTATTCGCATTCTTAGAAGCTGTAGCAATAGTCCAAACGTTCACATTAAAACACAAAAGATGTGAAAAATAAAAACTTACAAATTATCAAATTTGGAGAAATAACGCTGCGTATATAAGAGTGCATCGTCAATAAAGCTTGGCTATATTGCACCAACACCAAACAAAATGCTTAGTGAAAACAGTAGAAATATTTAGATTGAAAAAGACGAGATTATCATCTTCTTTTTTTAGAACGCCTTCCATAATTGACATAAATTGCCTTCTTACAAATTTAAATGCGGATCCTTCGCTTTTGCTGAACTTTGATATTAATGTTATTGATTTTTATCAAACCTGGCAATATCAACCAAGCCTTATTGACGACACGCTCTAGTTTTCTTCGGTTTTTTCTACAACGAATTGCCAGATTTTTCGCGCACTTCTCGTTGACATGTTTTGCTTTTTATAATTATTTTTTATGCAACTTCTCGCGTTTTTTTACAATTACATTTCTTTTGGCCACTCCATTTTTTGCCACCACAACTCGCTCGGTACTGTTCAAATCCGATTTAATCGCGATGTCCGCCAATCCTGCTTTCTCAAATACGGATTTGACGTCATTCGCTTGTCCTTGACCAACCTCAACACAAAGATGCCCACCTTTTTTTAAGCACTTAGTCCAGTTTCTAGCGATAGCACGATAAAATTTCAAGCCATCATCTCCGCCGTCTAACGCCATTTGCGGCTCTTTTTGGACTTCTATTTGCAAGTTCTTCAAGTCGCTGGTGGGAATGTACGGCGGGTTCGAAACGATTATATCGAAGTCATCGTACTCAAAAGAATCTGCGCCTAAAAGCACGTCGAATTGGACTGGAGTAACGTTTTTGACTTCATTAAGCGCGACATTCTCCTTAAGATAGCAAAGCGCCACATCGGACAGCTCTACCGCTACAATGGTTGCGTCCGGTCGCTGCTTCGCGAGGGTTATCGCAATCGTTCCTGGCCCTGTGCATAAGTCCAAAATCAACGGTGAGTTGACATCTTTTATGCACTCAAGCGCCGCATTCACCACAACTTCCGTATCATCACGAGGTACCAGCACGCCCTCACCGACCTTAAACTCATTGCCCATAAAATTCCAGCGGCCTAATATATATTGCAAAGGTCTTC
>JAZQJR010000005.1:0-4298 GCA_045541715.1 Acutalibacteraceae bacterium | reverse complement strand
AAGCAAGATCGAAAAAAGAACAGAAATATCTCAAGAAAACGTATCGCGGTTGAGCACGTGATCGCCTTAGTTAAGCGCTTTCGAATTCTTTCAGAACGCTATCGCAACCGAAGGAAACGCTTTTCTCTACGTTTTTCTTTGATCGCTGGTATTTGCAATTTTGAACTACTCTCTTAATTTCGCAAGAGGTATAATAAAATTTTGCATAAAAAGGCTCCTGAGCGTAATGTTCAGGAGCTGGCTTTTTCTAGAAGTTAAGGGGATCTTTTTATCGGGCGGTATGCGTAACGGCCTCTTCAGTTTCTCTAAATAGTAAAGATATACACCAAATTGCGGAGAGCGCAACCAGAGTATAAACGATTCGGCTCAATAGGCTGAATTGTCCGCCAAATATCCAGGCAACTATATCAAACTGAAAGATTCCGATAGATCCCCAGTTAAGACCGCCTACAATCAGCAAGAATAAGGCGATTTTATCTATCATAGTTTCTCACCCCTTATTTTTCTAATGCGGTAGTTTTCCGCAAAAATAGTATTAGTCTAAGGTGTGAGAATATTCGAGCTTTTCAATGGAAATATTTTGAAAATTAAATTATTTGAGATAAACGAGCGTGTGATAGAAAAAATCGCAGCTAATAAGAAAACGCTATTAATCGAACCTCTCTTTGTGGGCCATCGCAACTCCTTTGTCATCTGTAATAAAACCTGTAACACCATTTTCACTTACAAACTCTTTGAGGTATTTTCCTTGTTTCGCCCAATATTCTGTGGTCACTCCGGCATCTCTGACTTTATCAAGCTTTATTTCGCCGGGAAATTGACCTTTGTCGTAAAGTAGATACCACGTCTTACCCCTTTCGTCTTTTAACAATCCCATTTGGCCGCCAGAGACATTTTTTATGCTTTCTTTTCCTAACTTTTCCATACTAAAACATCCTTTCTGTTAACAAATTTATTTTGCACGCGGATTCCGTTTTGCCGAAAAAGTCTAGCAAAAATCACCCCTTATCGAAGCAAGACCAAAAACAGAACAGAAGTATCTCAAGAAAACGTATCGCTGTTGAACACGTGATCGCCTTGGTTAAGCGGTTCCGGAGTCTTTCAGAACGCTATCGCAACCGAAGAAAACGCTTTTCTCTGATCGCAGGTATTTGCAATTTTGAACAACTCTCTTAATTTCGCAAGAGGTCTAATTCACGACATAGTTATTTGATCAACACGACCGTTTTTTTGCCACAAAAATAGTAAATTTGCGTCGTAGATATTTGCTGCGTGAACAACGGAAACAAAAAGATTTCCCATTACATCGACTACTATATGCCGTTTTCGACCTTGTGTTTTTTCTACCATCTATTCCCTTCTTTTCGACTCGCCCTGCTAAAAAAACATAAACATCAGTAGATCCCAATACATATGAAGCGCGATAGGAACTAGCAGATTCTTACTCTTTAAGAACGATTTACTAAAAACGCAACTCAAGACGATGATACAAACAAAACCTAGATCTGTGAACGAACTGAAAAATGTTCCGGAAGAAATCCATACAGGGAAATGAATTGCTAAAAACATGAATGCATTGACCGCGATTGAAATCCAACTTTTTTCGCTGCTATATGTACTATTCAAGAGCCATCCGCGAAAAACAATCTCTTCCGTCAAACCTACAAATAAAACTATTATCAACTTGCTTCCATTAAACGTGTCGCTGATAGCTAACTTACCGTTTTGCAGAACTCGTCCGAGAAGTAAATACGCTGTAAAAACTAAGAATGTAGGCAAATGATCGAGCCATTTGATCTTGATAGTAAACATTTGCTTTAAGCTGACGTACATATCTTTCTTGAAATGGCGAATTAACAACACTGCAGGCAACGTCCAAATTAAATTCTTTACGAGCCCATCGCTAATAAGATGTGAAATGTACTCGTTGTTTATGATGCTCAGGTGTGGAGCTAGCGTGACTCTCCAGACCGACCAAACGCTATAGAAAATAACGATATAAACGAGTAAGGTAATTGCTAATTTTCTGTTTTTAAGAGTCATAAGATTCTCCTTTTGATTTGTTTATATAATAATTTTAATGGAAAGAAAGCGCTAAGCTATCAGTTCGACAAATTGGAATATAGTCAAACAACCTGAAAAGCAGTCCGCAAAGCGTTCACAAAAGAATTCGGGAGTGCCCTAAGTGAGCATTTTTCCATTGGGTTAGCTGCCACATCAGGGCCGCGAGGCCAAAGAAAATATTATTTTCTTTGTGCCCCAGCACTCAACGTTGTTGAGCGCTGGGGTGGCCGTCAGCGCCTCGCGGCTTCCAGCTGCTCGCTTAGGGCGCCCAAAAGACTTCTAAAAAGGCAGTGGTTTATACAAATTTTGTCACTGTTTTTTCAAATTGTTTTACCATAGGTTTACTTCTTTTTCTTAGGTATGGTGAGTTACTCATACATCGCATCAAAAAGTTTGGTTAAAATTCCTTATTGTCAACACTACCAACCAACAGCATTTCTTTTGCACCCTCATACGGCAATTCATACGATGCAGTTGGCATCAAGGAAAGTACTGATTTAATAGGCTTTACAAGCAATCTATCATCACAAATTCCACCGATAACTTTGCCTCGAGAGTAGCGAATGTATTCGCCCATCTTTGCCCTCTATGTTATTTCTTCTAATTGGGACAACTGTTCCAACACAAAATTCAAATAATCTTTACTTGATTCCATTACACCACGTCAAATTCAAGTTTGTCTAACGGATTATATCACATAATCTCAAAGAACTCAAAACAAAAATCACGACGGATTCGTATCAAACCATCGTGATAATATGGTGGGAGATGGTGGATTCGAACCACCGAAGTCGTAGACAACAGATTTACAGTCTGCCCCATTTGGCCGCTCTGGAAATCTCCCATTAATTACTTTAAAGAATCTTAATAAGCCTTTTCAGGCTTGTATCCAACATACACGCAGAAAATAGCAAAGCTTCAACACAAAGCTGCTATCTTCATTATACAGGCATTTTTGAAAAAGTCAACATTAATTTTGAGTTGCTATGTTTTTTGGTGTGTTACTTAAATAACTATATCGATAGATTTATTGACATGAACGGCCGCGTAAAGGAACATCGTCAAATCAATCCTTTCGATGGAGCGGGAAACACAGCAAGTTTTCCGTCTAAATCTTGCAAACCAGTGTCTTTGAGGAAAGTTGTTACTTTCGATTAAATGCGTTTCTAATTTTGATTGAATTAGACACCCTGGTGATATAAAATCACGATAAACACTGTATCGATCGCTAAAAAATACCTTGACGTTCCACTTTTTCAATCGTTCGTACATTTTTCTAAACGTTTCAGCATTTCGTGCGCCACATTTACAATCGATGAGCTGTTTTGTTGTTCGGCAATAAGATTTCCAGATCCAAATTCGTCTTTTTTGAGCGTAAAAAATGCCACATTTCATCAAGCGCAATCACTACGCTATCGTCAATCGGAGCCGGTTTAGAATAGTTATTTTTTTGCGAACGTTTTCACCCAAACGAACGCCGAGTGAATTTTTACTTTAAAAAATTTGGCGATAGTCCGGAACGAATATCCATGTGCGTACATCCGCACAGCCAAGAGTTTTTCTTGTTTACTTCGCCCTTCATGTTTTGTTGGCGCAAATTGGCAACCGCATTTCTTGCATTTGTAGCGCTGTTTGCCCTTTACAAAGCCGGCTTTTACGTATTCATTTGACTCGCACTTTTTGCAGTTGTACATAGCTATTACCGTCCTTTTCTTTCTATTATATCACGTTTGATTATTTAGAAAACACTCCCAAAATTAGTGTATGGATAAAGAACTTAAATGCCCGAAATGCAGGAGCGACAAACGAGTAAAAAGCGGATTCAACAAAAAAACAGCGATATTTGCGCAAAGAGTGTAGATGCCACTACACGGTAAGCCAGCGCGGCTACCCGGAGCATATCAGACGAAAAGAAATACAGTTGTATTTGGAAGGAAATGGTTTCAGAAGAATTGAAAGGATTCTTAAGGTTAGCCATGTTTCTGTCATAAACTGGGTAAAAAGCCGGAACAAAATTAGAAGAAGTTCCTAAAAAAGACGAAAAAGTCTAGGTCTTGGAGCTCGATGAATTGTATATAAATAAAAAAATATCGGGCTCTGGACCGAAGTAGACCACGCCACAAAGCGGCTTGTCGGCTTTCAAATAGGAACTCGAGAAACAAAATACCTCGAAAACTTTTGAATAAAATTAGTTATATCGATGCAAAACTTTATGCATCAGACCATTGGCGTGT
>JAZQJR010000004.1:0-4452 GCA_045541715.1 Acutalibacteraceae bacterium | reverse complement strand
CGTAGGGGCCTTCGGCCAGCCCAGAGCTCAACGGAGTTGAGCTCTGGGCCACAAAGAAAAAATATATTTTTTCTTTGGCCTCGCGGCCCGGTGCTGTGGCATTCAAGCCAATGGAAAATGATCACTTATGGCGGCACTTCTAGTATGCCAAAACGTTTGTTCTTTCAAACTTGAAAATAACAGCAGCTTCTTTTACAATAAAAAGCAAGTAAAAAAACGGAGATGAAAAAATGACAGAATCAGCAAACGAGTTACAAAAGATTATGGATGAGGACTTTTACGAAAGAAAAAAAAGTCAGCCCTCAAAAGTGGGCCGGTTTCGTAGAGAGCGCGGTTGTTAACTTTTTTGACGAGCATAAAATTGAAAAGTTAGCCGTAGAGGACGGTAACGGCAACAAAGCAAAGCTTGTTCGAACGAAAGACAACGGAATAAAAATCGAATATTCGTCAACCGTTTTAATGTAAGGGTAAGTTTCTTACCTTTTTTTACCGAATTTAAAAAGGTTGTCAGTATACCTGTTTCCAGCTTACTCCTCTTGCGAAATTAAGAAGGTTGTTTAAAAATGCAAATACTAGCGCTTAAAGAAAAACGGGGAGAAAAGCGTTTTCTTCTGTTACGATAATGCTTTGAAAGAATCCGAATTCGCTTAACTAAGGCGCTCACGAGCTCAACTGTGATGCATTTTATTGAGATATTTTTGTTCTGTTTTCGGTTTTGCTTCGACAAAGGATGATTTTTGCTAGACTTTTTTTGGCAAAACGTGATTTTCTTTCCATTTTGCAAGTCCTGAATGCTACTATCTGCCGTTAGTTGTACTCTAGGTTTCAAGCGAATTTTGCTGCTTTTAAATAGTTGAAAATTATGAACTTTCCCTTTTTCGAGCGCCAAAGAGATAATCTCTCCGCTTTCAGGATTTATCAACAATTGAGTTTTCATGGTATGCCATTTTTTCTTTTCTGAGTAGTATTTTTTGTTTTTGGGGGACGCTCAATCGGCGTTTCTGTTGCGTCGACTAAAACGGCATTGCTAAAATTGCGTAGATGACTGCAGTTTTTGCAAGCGGTAAAAACGAAGCGAATCGGGTACTTATGAAACTTTTTAGCATTTGCTTTTTCTTTGTATTGTCTCAAGTCTATGTGAATTTAGCAATGACTTAATCTTGTCATAAAGTCGCTAAGCTGTCAATGCGCCGTTAATGTCGAGAGTGCCAAAGTTGAAGGAATGGCAAAAAATTCGTTAAACCTACGGCAGATTTAAGACAATAAAATTGCTGTTTAATTTGCCAAACTTATTGTATGTGTACACAAACACACATTATGAGTTGAAAGGTCTCCAGCGATCAAAAAAGCATTTGGACTTGCGTTGAAGCGCGGCAATATACTTTCGAGTGTGAATGTGTACGATTTGTCACGGAAGTAAAGATGTTGCCCGCCATATAACACTTTTGATTGCTCGGATTTGCATCTGAATAGTAGAACTTTGTCTTGATCAAATTTTTATATTCGATTTTCACCTTTATCATAAGTGGCGTTAAAACCTACAATTTGTCACGATTTTCTTGTCACCAATGCTATCACATAAGTTCTGCTTTTTTGCCTTGATGTAGGAAAAAAGTTCGTCCATTTCGATTTCGTCAGCTGTTTGAGGTTTTCCCGGCACCTGTTCCTGTAAGCGGGCTGAACTTTCAGTTTTTTCCGTTGTAAATCGTGGATTTATTTATTCCCATTATCCGGCCAACTGCTCGACGGCTGTTCCCGTTGTAAAATATTGCGATGGCTTTTTGTTTAAACTCCATGCTGTAATTTAGCTCTGTTGTGAATTTCCTTTCGCACGCCTTACATTTATATTACTGTTTCCCATGCGGCTTGCCAGCCTTCCAAACTTTGTCATTCCTACATTTTGGGAATTTAATTTTATTTCCCATGGCATCATTATATCATGTTGCGTCCCTTTTAGGCACTGCCCGTTTTCACACTGTGTATCGGATTCTACAATGCCTCCAAAAACTTCGGTACCGAAAAAAATTTAGCACTTAAGGAAATGCCTTAAAGACGCGTTTTTGCAATTCGCCTTCACTAATGATACTTCTAAAGTCGAATTTTTTTGTGTCATAAAGATTTTTAAAGTAGGATGAGAAAAACTTTTGTGCGCGAGTATTATTAACATCGACGGCAAATAAAACCTTTTTATCAATGTGCTTATTAACGTGTATCCTTATGGCCTCGTTAAATAAGAAATATCCAAGGGCAGACTTTCTAAAATCTTCTCGAGCAAAGAGGGAACGATATAGAATCATGTTTCCGTGTGCCTGGAGGCCCGTAATCCAACCGATTATCTCCTCGTCATTAAAAATGGCAAACTGCGTGCATTCGTCGATTAAATCGAATTCATTTGCGAATGGCGATAGAACGCTTGGATAGTCTATATTTTCTCTTTTTTTTAGATTATCGAGTAAAACTACATTTACTTGATTTTTAGGGCAAATAGCTACATTTTTAGGCCATTTAGAAGGTGTGCTTGCTATTCGCCTTACAAAGCCGTTATTTGCTACGATTTTCTTTGGGTCAAAGGTGTACACTACCGTTAGGAGTTCAGCCTCGGAAAAACCCCGTTTTGTTAAAAATCTGTTAAGTAAGGCTATATTTTCTTTCGAAGTAATCGCTTGAACGGTTACTTTTTTTATGCCTAATTGTTTAAGTTTTTCATTCAGTGCGTTAAATAAGGCTGTTCCGGCACCTCTTCGTCTGAAAAGAGGCAACACAAAAAAGCTTTTTATAAAACATTCTTCGGAACCTTTAATTTGCGTAAAGATAGCTCCACATGCAAACTTGTTGAGTCTTGCGCCAAAAGCAATAATATCTTGACAATTCTCTGGGAGTTCTTCCTTCAGGCAGTGCTTATAGGCCTCGACATTTGACGGATTCAACTCTTCTACGTTAATGATAAAAATCACCCCTTCGACTAAAACTAATGTATTTTTATTATATATTTTTTGTTTTTTGTCGGCAATGAGAAAAGGCTGCCAAATTTAAATCATTAAATAGGAGAAAAATCTCTAGAAAAATTGACGTAGCGAGATTTGTTTTGGAAATATCAATAAATTTAATTGCACAAATTTGTTGTAAATTTATTGATTTAAGTCTTGAGATAAAAATTTATAAAAATGTTGAAGATGAGAACAGATTAATATATAATGTTTGCAATACCATTTTAAACGCTCATTTGCTGGGAATAATGGTAACAAACTTTGCGAATTTTCTATATTTTGTATTATTTGTGGGAGGAACTAGAATGGATAAGAAGATAACCGTCGCGCAGTACGGCTGCGGTAAAATGTCGAAGTACATCATGAGATACGTGCGCGAGAAAGGCGCTGAGGTCGTTGCAGCCTTCGACATTGACCCGAATGTTATCGGCAAGGATATCGGCGAAATTACCGGCGAGAAGCCTTATGGAGTCGTCGTTAAAGATGCGAAAAATGCTGAGAAAATCTTAGCTGCCCTCAAGCCGGATGTGTGTATCATTACCACGCTCAGCCTCATGAAGGATGTCGAGGAGGCCTTTACCATTTGCGCAAAGAGTGGTGTGAATGCCATTAGCACTTGCGAGGAGGCCTTCTATCCGTGGAACTCCTCGCCGCAAATCACAACTCAACTCGACAAGCTCGCCAAGGAGAATAATTGCACGCTTTGCGGCTCCGGCTATCAAGATGTCTTTTGGGGCAACCTCATCACGACGATCGCCGGCTCGACGCACAAAATTACGAAAATTAAGGGCTCCTCAAGCTATAACGTCGAGGATTATGGCATCGCGCTTGCGAAGGTGCATGGTGCTGGCCTTGACCTCGAGGCCTTTAACAAGGAGATCGCCTCTGCTGATAACATTTCCGCTGAGGAACGCGATGAGCTTATCAAAAAGGGTGAGTTCTTGCCGTCCTACATGTGGAACGTGAACGGCTGGCTTTGCGACAGGCTTGGCCTCACCGTCAAGAGCCAAATTCAAAAGTGCGTTCCGTGCACGCATAAGGCGGATATTTACTCCGATACCCTGAAGATGAACATCCCCGCCGGACACGCGACCGGTATGTCCGCGATCGTTGTAACCGAGAGCGAGGAGGGCGTTACCATAGAGAGCGAATGCATCGGCAAGGTCTACGCCAAGGATGAGTTCGACAAGAATGACTGGACTGTCTTCGGTGAGCCCGACACGCAAGTGACTATCAATCGCCCGTGCACCGTTGAGCTCACTTGCGCTGCCGTTGTGAATCGCTTGCCAGAAGTCATTAAGGCTCCAGCCGGCTACGTCACGACCGACAAGATGATCACCAACAAGTACAAGGTTAAGGCGCTTAATGAGTATGCCTAACAAAAATTTGAGTTAGTGCTTGCCCGCGCCGCGAGGCGCTCGTGGATTATTAATCCACGGGCCACCCAGGCCACAGCTTTGCTGTG
>JAZQJR010000003.1:0-2006 GCA_045541715.1 Acutalibacteraceae bacterium | reverse complement strand
GCGCGAGGACGGAACGCTTGATTTAAGTCAAGTTGATGTGGCGACTTTTAAAACGTTTAAGTTTGATCGTAATAACTGCGTAAAAAGGGTAATTTGGCCGCAAAGCATTGATGCTATACCAGAAAAAATGTTCGAAAAATGTGACTCTTTAGAGAAGATAACTATTCCAAATACTGTAAATGAAATTGGCGTAAATGCTTTTTATATGTGCATAAAGCTAAGGAACGTCACTTTCGAGAGAAGACAAACAGGAAATCTATTTATTGAGGATACTTGTTTTGATGGTTGCGAGGCATTAGAAAAAGTAACTATACCGGAAAAGGTTGATCTTGGTAGAAACGTTTTTTACTACTCTCCGCTGAAAGAAATAATCATAGAAACTGAAGACGAAAATGTAAACTTGAACTACGAGCGATTCGGTTCCTATGAGACATACACGGATTCGGATAATAAAGATTTACAAGGAACCTTAAAAATCTACGTAAAAAATGAAGCAATGCAAAATAAAATAAAGAAAGATTTTGAAGGGCATGTTAAACCCGAAAATATAATTGTCGGCCGGCCAAACGAGGATGAATAGATTTTTACTTGCTTAGAACCTGAATATAGCCCCTCGATTTTAACCAGGGGGCATTTCTATTTTTATAAATCCTATGTACCTCACGTTCCAGTTTAAGTTGTTACTGTAAAGCCCCGCAAAAAATGGCGTTTTCTTGCCAAGAATTATTAGCCTTGATAAAACAACGTCTTTTTTGATGGTTGCTTTACTATCTCGCGCGGCGTTTTTTGTTATCAAAAATTACAGCCTGCAAAAATCTCCACAAATTATATTTGACAACCCTTTTAAATTATATTATTATAGTCTCGTGGCTATAATTTTTAATTCAGAAAGGAAGTCTCATATGAACAAATTGTTTAATTTCGCGCAAGCAAAAGGCAAACGGCACAAATTCCCCTCTTTTAATTTAGGGGGGGCGGCGAAGTTATATAAAAACTTTGCCCAAAAATTGTTGGCGGTGTCGCTGTGCATGGCGGTGGTACTGCTGGGCACGCCCGTGACGACTTTTGCGAGGGGACTGGTGGGCACCAAGCTGGACGTTGCTGTATTTGTTTCGGGCAAGGAAGCCACCATTGAGTGCGTCTTGACTGACGTGAATGGCACTCCACTCGAGGACAAAGAGGTGAAGGTTACCGTGGAGGGCCCAGCTGGCTTTAATAGTGTCACGGGGACTGACTCCACGGACGAATCCGGTTTTGCTACGTTCTACCCTACGTTGGGGCCCTCTGGTTCGTACGCGGTTACGGCGACGTTTGCCGACGACGCGCCTTATGCAGGAACGACGGGTTCTACGACCTTTAAGTTTTTTCCCATCACGCTGAATGACGAGCAGGGCGCTGCGATCGAGGCTGACTCGACCATTTACCGGGCGGTGAAGGTCAACGACAAGTTGAAGTTCTCTGCTGCGGTGGACTCGGGCGCTGAGACTAACAAGGGCGTGACCTGGTCGGTTGATGATGAAGCTGTCGCGACAATTAGCGTGGCGACCGGCGTGCTGACGGTGAAGACCTTCGGCTCTGTTTGCGTCACGGCCAGGTCACAGGACGACGCGTCGGTTTATGCTGCGTTCACTCTCGACCTTCGTGCGCCTGTTCCGGTGTCGGGCGTGAAGATTCTCGACTGGCTGGGCAACGACGTAACGGGCGGTTCGGTCCCTTTGGCTGTGTCGCGCGGTGTCGATGCCCCCTTCTCTGCCAAGGTTTCGTCCGGCGATGCTGAAAACTTGGGTGTGCGCTTCGCGGGTGACAACGACAAGGTTGCGACGGTTGATTCGGGTGGCCTCTTGACGGTGACTGACTACGGCACTGTGAAGGTGACCGCGACCTCGCTGGACGACCCGAGCAAGTCGGCGACGGTGACCGTGAATGTGTCGCCGCCCTCCACCGCTGTTACTGGGCGGGGTGAGCCGCATTCTGTCGCGTTACTGACCTTGACGGCGACCGGACAG
>JAZQJR010000002.1:0-7855 GCA_045541715.1 Acutalibacteraceae bacterium | reverse complement strand
GTCTTTCAGGGAAATTGTTACTTTCGATCAAAGGTGTTTCTGATTTTGTTCGAATTAGACATCCTGGTGGTATAAAATCACGATAAACGCTGTATCGATCGCTAAAGAATACCTTGACGTACCACTTTTTCAGTCGCCCGTACATTTTTCTAAATGTTTCAAAATCTTGTGCGCCATATTCCTAATCGATGAGCTGTTTGGTGGTTCTGCGGTAGGCCTTTATGATCCAAACTCGTCTTTTTTCGAGCGTAAAAAACGCCACATTTCATCGAGCTCAATTATGACGCTATCGTCCATTGGAGTCGCATTGGAATAGTTATTTTTTGCGAACGTTTTTACCCAAACGAACGCCGAATGAACGTTGACTTTAAAAAACTTAGCAATGGTCCTGAAAGAATATCCGTGTGCGTACATCCACACCGCCAGGAGTTTTTCTTGCTTGCTCCTTCCTTTCTGCCTTGTAGGAACAAATTGGCAACCGCATTTTTTTCACTTGTAGCGTTGATTGCCTTTACAAAGCCCGCTTTTACGTATCCGGTTAATTTGCATTTTTGGCCTATTATATCACGTTTGATTATTTAGAAAACACTTGCGTGTTTTCATGCCACGCGAATGTCCAACTCAAACAAAAGCAGAAACACATTTGATTGAAAATAACAATTTTCCTCAACGACACTGGTTTGCAAGATTTAGACGGAAAACTTGCTGTGTTTCCCGCTCCATCGAAATGATTGATTTGACGATGTTCCTTTACGCGGCCTTTCATGTCAATAAATCTATCGATATAGTTATTTAGCTAACACTCCCAAAATTTAGCAATGACTTATTTTTAAATGTTATCAGCCTACACAAACGAATAAATCAAAATTCCTGTCACGATTAAAATTAAAGAAAAAACCTTCTTTTTTGTTAACTTTTCTTTAAAAACAACTACTCCGAAAAAGGTAATGTAAATATAGCTTGTTGCCTCAAGGGCGGGGCCTAACGACAAATGAATGACTTTATATGCAAAAATTGATAAAAAAGTTGTACAGAAAAATATAACATACGCCCCTAAAACCAACGGATTCAAATACTCTTGCAAAAAATTATCGTACTTTTTTAAGCTTGCCTTTTTTAGCATAACCTGTGAAATTGAGCTTATGAAAACGCCCAGCAACAATATGCCCGAATAAAATAAAACTTCGCTACTCATCGACATTTGTCCCATCTAAATTACTTGATTTTGTGTATAAAACAATGCCTAGTATGATTAAAATTGCACCCAGAACCTTTCCGAAAGTTATTGCCTCGCCGAAAATGATTGCCCCCAAAAAGATACCCCAAACTACCGTCACTGCTTTATTTGCGAACGCAGTTGTTAGCGGCAACACCTTGATTATCTTTTGCCAGGCAAGCGCATAGACAAACAAAATTAAAAGAACCACGCCATAGTAAAAAATAAACGGGACGCTCAAAAAAGTTTGCGTTCCAGCGAACTTGCTGAAGACACCTCCGCATGAATACACTAGCAGTAATAGATGTAAATAAATCAAAGTCTTAATCTTCACCCAGGAACCCACCGTTCAATTATAAAGTGTTTTTTATTATCTCTGCTGATTTTTCAAGCGCTTGTCTTTCCGTCAGATCTAACTCTTCAATGATAATTTTTTCCACACCATTCTTGCCAATTACGCAAGGAACACTCAACGCCAAGTCAGACAAACCATATTCTCCGTGCAAGTCAATCGAGGCACTAAGCACTTTCTTCCTATCATTTTTTATCGAATCAATGATATTGGAAATGCTGGTCGCTATCCCATAGTTTGTCCGAATTTTTCCCTCAATTATACGCGTGCTCATGGTTCTAGTGTCATTCGCCAACTTTTGCTTAATCGACTCATCAAGCGCTATTTTTTTACTTGCACAAAAGCTGTCAATCGGCATACCATCAACGTTTACTGTGCTCCATAGCGCAACTTGAGAATCGCCATGCTCTCCAATAACCATCGCATCAACTTTCTCGAAATTTTGGGTGCCTATGTACTCCGAAATAACATTTGTAAAACGCATACTGTCTAAAGAACAGCCAGTCCCAAATACCGTACCTTTGGGCAAATTAAGCCATTCTATCATTTTGTACGTTATAACGTCTACAGGATTCGAAACAATCAGCACGATGCCTTTTGTGTAGTATTTTTTTATCTCGTCCGCAACCGTTTTTGCGACCTTCACGTTATCATTGACCATGTCGAGTCGAGTCTCATTTAGCTTCCGGCCTCGACCACAAGTAACCACTATAACGTCGCTATCTTTTATGTCACAATAATCGCCCGCTACAACCCTGCAGTTGCAAATTTCCTTCAAGCTACAGTGTATATCAAGCCTTTCGGCCTCCGACACGGATTTATTCCTATCTATGAGAACTACCTCCGTTGCGATGTTTCTTAACATCAAGGCATAGGCGGTGCTTGCCCCTACAAAGCCCGCGCCAATAATACTAACTTTAAAATCTCTTTTTTGATTTTCTGCCACAGTCCTGTCTCCTTACAGCACGCTAAATTTTCTGGATAATTCTCGAATTAAGTCGTACCCATCCCAAACTAACGTAAAATCCATTGATTTTCCCACCGGTACCGCACAATCCACCCCAAACGGACGGCAATTTAAGAAAAACTCTTTTATTACAGTAGTACTCAACCCAAGATAAGTCAAGGTCTGGCATTTAATGTCGCATAACGGCAAGATATCCGCAAGCTCATTTGCATCATATTCAAAGAAGAAGCCGCTATTATACTTATAATCCATCAGATTTTCAAATAAATTCTCTAGTTTTACGCGGGTTATGAGTTGATCTTCTTGTCGCATTAGGTGAACATCGTGATCTGCCGCTACTTTAAACAAGGCATTTAGCTTCCCGACTACTTGAACGGGCTTTATTTGATACTTGTTCTTAACAAACTCGTGTATGCTTTGCCAAAAAATTTTCTTGGCTTTTTCTTTCTCGTCACCAAGCCAAATAATTATCCGCGGAGACGTGCACGCATTTTGATCGGTAAAGAACGTGTCGTTGTAAAAATCGATAGCAATATTTTCTTTGTTAGCCATTTTCAAGTACTCATCAGCGTGTATTACGGCTATCGAGTGCCTGTCGGAAAAGGTTATTTCCGTCGCACGAGGACTTAATGGTGATTGGCGAATGTTTTCAATCGTCTGGTCTCCACCCCAAATAACTCTCGTGTGACAAATCGACGAAAAGAAGTCCGTAATTTGCTTGTCAGAGGCGTACTTCACCATGCAAATGTACGGCGCTAAATGCGCGAACTCCCCAGACAAAAGCTCATTAATGCACGCACATATTATTTGAATTTGCGCAAAATCCTTTGCCGGAAGGCGGACAATGTTTGCATTCCCCGCCAGTAATCCACTTGCAAAGCTAAAAGCAAAATTTACCGGCACATTAGAAGGCGTGCTATGAAAAACAATGCCTCGGCCTAGCCGAGTTGATAAATCATCATATTTTTCTTTCTCTTTTAGGAGCGCTGCTTTCCTGCACCAAAAACCAAATGTCGCAACATCTGAGTATTCCTTGCCATAAGCCATAAGCTTCTTTGATAGCGCATTGAGAAAAGCTATTGCTTCCTCGGAAAAAGGAACTAATGGCCTTAATTTTTGCATCTTTTCAAGCGTTTTTTCATCGCCAACCACAAACGTCAAATTATTAAAACTTGCTTGCATAAGTATCGCTGCACCCCCTAATCTCCGCATTTTTTAGCCTACCATTAACTTTAAAGTACTTGCCAAGGCGGCCACATGGACAATCATCTTCGCCCAAAATCACACCTTCATCTTCCGTCAAAAGAGAATGCCCAGGATAAGATACTGGCAAAAGCGAAACCACTTGAATAATTCCTGGCTCGCCAAAGGCACAAGGCTGTAAATCTATCGCTCTTCTGGTGATTACGTCTGAAAAAACGCTGGCGTGCAAGTGCCCGCACTCACAGGCCATATAAATACAACCGGTTTGCTCCACCATACCATAGTAATCATGAATATCGCTTAAGCCGCACACGCTTTCAAGTCTGTCTTTAAACTCAGCATGCGATACCGCTTCTGAGGCGAGTTTTTTCCAGCCCCCACCGTGAATTAATATTCCCTTCGATAGATCAAACTTTTTATTCGCATTTAAAAGTTCTTTATAAAAATGTTGCCAGGTCATAAAAGTAAATCCAAATAGCAGGATCTTTTTACCTTTATGGCAGTGTTTTCTAAATAATCAAGCGTGATATAGTAGAAAGAAAAGGACGGTAAGTAGATATGTACAAGTGCAAAAAGTGTGAGTCAAATGAATACGTAAAAGTTGGCTTTGTAAAGGACAAGCAGCGTTACATATGCAAAAAATGCGGTTGTCAATTTGTTCCCACGAGACATAAAGGAAGAAGCAAACAAGAAAAACTCACGGCGGTCTGGATGTATGCACATGGTTATTCGTTTCGAACCATCGCAAGTTTTTTAAGTAAACGTTCACTCGGCGTTCGTTTGGGTAAAAACGTTAGCCAAAAATAACTATTCCAAACCGGCGCCAATTGACGATAACGTCATAATTGAACTCGATGAAATGTGGCACTTTTTACGCTCAAAAAAAGAAGAGTTTGGATCTGGAAAGCGTATTGCCGAACCACAAAACAGCTCATCGATTGGGAGTGTGGCGCGCGAAATGCTGAAACGTTTAGAAAAATGTACGAGCGATTAAAAAAGTGGAAAGTAAAAGTATTTTTTAGCGATCGATACAGTGTTTATCGTGATTTTATACCACCAAGGTGTCTAATTCAAACAAAATCAGAAACACATTTGATCTAAAGTAACAGCTTTCCTCAAAGACACTGGTTTGCAAGATTTAGACGGAAAACTTGCTGTGTTTCCCGCTCCATCGAAATGATTGATTTGACAATGTTCCTTTACGCAGCCTTTCATGTCAATAAATCTATCGATATAGTTATTTAACCAGCATTCCCCCAAAAAAGCCTGTCCTCATCAGACAACAACCGATTTACAAACTCGTAAACCCAAATATACCCGTCGTTATTGCCTTCGTCGTCATATTGAAACAAAAATATTCTACCAACAAGTTCTCCATTACGGACTTCACACTTTATTGTTTGAGCACAAGCTACATTAGTTTTAAAAAAGGTAAAAACAGAAAATGGCACAACTAATACAGAAACAAATACAGATTTTTTCATAAACGCCAACCTAATAAAATATTTTGCCTGTATTTTACTTTGATTTTGTTGTTTTGTCAACAAAAATAAAAACAGCTGATTTTCACACTTTCTTTCTCAATAAAAATACTACATTTGTTCATTATCCTTCCCATAGTTGACTTTTTAGCATAAATTCATTTACTGCACTCAAACAAAGTGTTGACATTTCAACAGTTTGGTAGTATAGTGAAAACATATCGGTGCATACGCGGCAAATTTTAGGCTTAAAACCGTAATTATGAGAAGTGGAGATGATAAGATGAAAGAAAACTTGGTTTCATTAGCGAAACTTTTAGCAACAGATGATGCATTTAACCTTGCTTTTTCCTCGCGAGGCACCGACGAGGAAAAATATGAACTAGCAAAAACAAAATTTACCGACTTAACCCGAGAAGATTTCTCAGAATTCATGGAGAAGCTACGCGAAGCAGAAGAAGCCAACTTGGCAGAGCTCTCGCCGGACGAGCTAGAAATGGTCGCCGGTGGCGCAGGCGGCTGGGCCACCAAGCTCGCAGCGGCAGCCATGTTTGTTACGGCGCTGGGGGCCACCGGTGTCATGTCGCAGCAGGCGGATGCTTTCACTTGGACCGATAGCGTGTCGGCTAAAATTATGGACAAGGTCGTTAGCGGTCAAGACTCTGACGCTGTAGAAAAGCGGAAGCAGTTCGTCGAAGGCTTGGCAAACAATCCATCATCTACGGAAATAACCCGCGCTAACTTTGTCAAAAAGCTTACGGACGCTGGGTTTTCAGATGATATTGTTACTAAGTTAAATGACAACGTTATCAAACACCAGAACAAAGTAAACAAGGAAAAAAAGATATCTATAAGCGAAGCTATTCTTGCGGAGCTAGCAGACCTTTCTTATTATCAATATCTTGATACCGCCGATATTAATAATTTAAAGAGCTGGCTACAACGTGACACTAATGAGGTTCGCAAAACACTTGCGAACCTAAAAAAAGCCGCGGAGGCGGCAAAAGCTGAAGTTTTGACAAAGGAGTGTTTTGCGCAGCTTAAGCTTCCTGAGGGCTTTTCGCCCGATCCCACAAGAGCGGAAGAAATAGTTGACAGCATTACAGTAAATGGTATCTTTAAGGAAGAAAAAATCATCGTAACAAATAAAGTTTTGATGCATATTATGTTTGGCGACTACGACGAGTATGGAGCTTTCCTCGCTGGCGGACACACTGTGAAATCTCTAGATCTGCGCGATTCAATAGCCTATAGCATCCAATATTCGGAACCAAGTATGCATGAGAATTTGGCAACGGGAGAAGCTGAAGCACAAAGAGATTACAATTTTCGTACGTTTGGCTATAATCCACAGTCTATTGAGAAGTTAGAGAACGGACGCTTTACGTGTTCGGTTTTGCAAAAGTATAAAGAGCAGCCGCAAATTTTTTTCCCAGAAGATTGGACATGGGAAAACGTAAAACAAGCTATAAAGGATGTTTATGAAAAAGACACCCACTATATATCTCCTGGCGCAACAAATGCTAAGTTGACATACAATGGAACGACTATTTTCATTAATAAGAGCGCTGATGCCATAAGTTTGTGTACGTGTTACGCAGATGCGCAAAACTCGAAATAGGAGGCACGTTATTATGGGAATCGTTTTAGAAAATGGATTTATTGATGAAATGAGAAACTTTCTACAACAGCTTTGGGATGCTGATGCCCATGATTATGCTTATATGTGGGATGATTATGAAAAAATTAAGGAGGAGCTCGTTTGTAGATTGGCCAAAGACGTAAACATAGCAATTGCATTTTTAGATGCACTTGATTTTAATGATGAGGTTGACCAACATATAATAACTTGCATTCCAACTATTACCTCTAGGCTTGGTCGCTTTGGGGCCCAATTCCTTTTCATAAGTCATCTCGTAAGCTTACAAAAAAAATTCCCAAACGTATACTTTGAAAGTGCTATTCGTTGGGCGCAGCTGTCTTGTGATTTCACAAACGGTACAAATGGCAAAAACGCAACCGAGGATGGGCCACCAAACAAAGATGTGTACCTCGGTGGCAGCTTATAAATCCATATAGCTATACAAGCACAGGTGTACCGCAGCCTGTGTTTTTTATATGCCGTCTATTATGAGTGAAAAGGCGCAAAACTATTCAGAACCCACACACCGTTTGCTTTTGTAGGCATAGACCAATAGTGACCGCTGTATGATTTCTCCCAGTATCGGCCGTTGTTTTCGATAACATCTACGCCGCCCTTTTTATTTCGCCGAGAAAAAATTGCACTTCCCATGTTTACGCCTACCTTGTTATGGTGGAATACCATAGGCCAAAATCGCTATTGCTGCTACTTTCGTAGGCCACCCATATTCCGTTAAAATTCTCCTGCTTATTGACTAATTTGCCAGTAATATTAGAAATTCCCCATGTTTTCCCATCAGTAGAGAACCACACACCAGTTGCACTAGAGTTGCAACCATCCGCCCATACTCCAGGGAGTGTTTTCTAAATAATCAAAAGTGATATATATAGAAAGAAAAGGACGGCAATAGCTATGTACAACTGCAAAAAGTGCGAGTCAAATGAATACGTAAAAGCCGGCTTTGTAAAGGGAGAACAGCGCTACAAATGTAAAA
>JAZQJR010000001.1:0-2747 GCA_045541715.1 Acutalibacteraceae bacterium | reverse complement strand
TTTATTTTCTTTGTGGCCCATAGCCCAACGAAGTTGTGCTATGGGCTGGCCGAAGGCCCCTTTGGGGCCTTCGGCGCCTCGCGGCGCCCAGGGGCTCGATCAAGGCACTCCTTACGTTACTCGACCCTAGCGATAAGTCGTCGGGACAGCGTCGTCATCGGAGTCGTCGAACTGATTCATAATCCCGATGGAAATAAAAATGAGAATCATCAAAACAAATGAAATCGCGGAGCCCAGATGCGGGTTGTAGGTGCTGCCGAGGAACTGCATCTCGATGAGGTCACCGATTAAGATACTCGAGCCGCCGCCTAGCATTTTCGAGATGATAAAGGTGCTTACGGCCGGCACGAAGACCATCGTCACGCCGGAGATAATTCCGGGGACGCTAAGGGGCATCAAAACCTTGAAGAAGACTTTCCTCCGGCCGGCGCCGAGGTCTTGTGCGGCCTCGACGATTCGCTTATCGATCTTCGAAATAGCCGAGTAAATTGGCAACACCATATACGGCAAAAAGTTGTAGACCATCCCCAAAACAACCGCTCCAGAGGTGTTTATGAACGAAGTCGGCGGGAATCCTAGCAGCGCGAGGAATTTGTTGAGGAGGCCGTTGTTTTCGAGGATGGTCATCCACGCGTAGGTGCGCAGCAGGAAGTTCATCCACATGGGCAGCATGATGAGCATAATGGCGATGCCTTGACGTTGCGGCGAGACTTTTGAGATGACGTACGCAAGCGGATAGCCTAAAAGCAGGCAAAGCACCGTAGAAAGCGCGCCTAGACCGATGGAGCGCAGAAATATATTCGAATACTGGCCGACGTTGATTATGTTTTCGAGGGTAAAGTTCCAAGACTTGTCAGTGAAGGCGAAGACCAGCACCAAAGCCATCGGCACGAGCGTGAAGATGGCCATCCACACGACGTACAGCAGCGATGAGGACTTTACTTTCATTGGCCGGCACCATCCTTGAGCGACTTGCTTGCTTTGTGACCGCTCGAGGAGTTTTCTTCCTCGTAGACCTCGTACATTTCGTCACTAAAGGCGCTGTAGTCGCCGTACTCGCCGGAGTGCTCGGATTTTTTCATGATGTGGATGTCGTCAGGCTGCAAGACAAGGCCGATCACGTCGCCGGGCGTCTGGCTGTCGGTGGACTGAATCATCCACTTAAAGCCGTCGATGTCCACGATAATCTCGTAATGCACGCCGATGAACGTCACCGACGTGACCGTGCCGGAAATATGGCCATTCTCCGGCCGCGTGACCTCGATATCCTCTGGGCGAATGACGACGTCGACATTTTCCATCTCACCAAAACCAGAGTCGAGGCAATCGAATTTTCTGCCCGCGAATTCAACGAGAAAATCCTTGTGCATTACGCCGTCGATGATGTTACTTTCGCCGATGAAGTCCGCCACGAAGGCATTTTGCGGCTCATTGTAGATGTCTTGCGGCGAGCCGATTTGCTGGATGCGTCCCTTGTCCATCACGATGACGGTATCGGACATTGAGAGGGCTTCCTCCTGGTCGTGCGTGACGAAAATGAACGTGATGCCCATTTTCTGCTGAATTTTCTTGAGTTCTGTTTGCATGTCCTTGCGAAGTTTCAAGTCCAAAGCGCCAAGAGGCTCGTCCAAAAGGAGAACTTTCGGGTTGTTCACAAGTGCCCTCGCGATGGCTACACGTTGCTGTTGGCCGCCGGATAAGTTCGCGATATTTCGTTTCTCAAAGCCAGAAAGACTCACCATTTTGAGCATCTCGGAGACTTTTTCTTTTATTTCTTGCTCAGATTTTTTTTGAAGTCTCATTCCAAACGCGATGTTCTCATACACATTCAAGTGCGGAAAGAGTGCATAATTTTGGAAAATCGTGTTGACTTCGCGCTTATGCGGAGGGAGATTTGTGACGTTTTTCCCTGCAAAGAAAATCTCGCCGCTATCGGGCTGCACAAAGCCGCCAATTATGCGCAAAATCGTAGTTTTCCCGCATCCAGACGAACCCAAAAGTGTCACGAAGTCGCCGTTTTTTATGTCAAGATTAAAATCCTTCAACACCGTATTGTCATCGAAGGAAACCGTAATGTCCCTTAGCGAAATTATCGAGTTTTTCTGCAACTTTTTATCCCCTCCAAGATTTCCACGATTCGATAATGTAATGATAGTTGAAATGCGCCAGGGTGTCAATGCTCAAGGAGATTCCGTCATTTTTTAGCAGCAGCAGCCGCGAGGCGCCGAAGGCCCTACGGGCCTTCGGCCAGCCCATAGCTCAACTTCGTTGAGCTATGGGCCACAAAGAAAATAATATTTTCTTTGGCCTCGCGGCCCGGCTGGGGCATCTAACCCAATGTAAAACGTACACCTGGGTCACTCCCCGAGGCATTGGCGTAACTTGAAAGAACTCAAATTTAATGCTATAATATAATGAAAAATCCGCCCGTAGCGCAGCTGGATAGCGCAACAGATTCCGATTCTGGAGGTCGGGGGTTCAAATCCCTCCGGGCGGGCCAAATTATTTAGGCGTTATGGCGTCTGTTTTGCTTACCGAAAAAAGGGGGCTTAAATAATCAAGCGTGATATAGTAGAAAGAAAATGACAGTAATAGCTATGTACAAATGCAAAAAGTGCGAGTCAAATGAATACGTAAAAGCCGGCTTTGTAAAGGGAGAACAGCGCTACAAATGTAAAAAATGCGGTTGCCAATTTGTTCCTACAAGGCAGAAAGGAAGGAGCAAGCAAGAAAAACTCATGGCGGTC